>JANMNC010000172.1:0-1813 GCA_031373695.1 Methylotenera sp.
CATGTACGATAGATTATTTAAAGAAGCACATCCGGGCGAAGGAAAGCATGATGATGGACGTGAGCGTGACTTTTTAGATGACATTAACCCAAACTCAGCACACACCGTTACTGCGCAATTAGAGCTGGCGTTAAAAGATGCCAAACCCAGCGACACCTTTCAGTTTGAGCGCCACGGCTACTTTGTGGCAGATAGAAAAGACAGCATAGCTGGTAAGCCTGTGTTTAATAGAACTGTGACATTGCGGGATGCATGGCAGAAGTAATGTTTTATCTAAATCTATTTAAAGCGCTTAGAACCCATGATATTGATTATCTATTAATAGGTGGCTTAGCTGTAAACTTGCATGGCGTACCGCGCATGACGATGGATGTAGATTTAATGATTGCTTTGGATGCAGATAATATTACAAAGCTAGAACTTTGCATGAAAGTTTTGGGCTTAAAGCCTAGTGTACCTGTTAAGTTGGCAGATTTAGCGGATGCAAACAAGCGCGAAACTTTATTCAGAGAAAAACATTTAATTGCGCTATCACTGATTGGCGATAAGCCTGAAATACCGACGGTAGATATTGTGATTCATCATCCTTTAGACTTTAAAAAAGCATACTTAAATAAAGTAGAGCGAGATGTATCTGGAACGTCTGTGATGTTGGCTTCTATTGAGGATATGATTACGCTGAAAAAAGCCGCTGGACGAGCACAAGATTTAGCAGATATTGCACATTTAGAGCGATTTTTAGATGAAAAAAAATGAGGCTGAATTGAATGGTTTTAGCTATTTTGTAAGCGAGGAACAACTTGTTGCTTTTGCCAAAATGAGTGATTTAGAACGCTTGCAATGGGTGGAAAACGCGCGCCTTTTTACGTTGATGGCGCAAACACCTGAAACCAAAGCGCGTCATGAGGCGCTACGCAAACCTAATTAACCGTATGATAAATACATGAAAAAACATCTCCGCACACGCAAAAAACACTACGCTAAAAAAATGGGCATGCCACCTGGAACGCCCATATATATTGGCGATGCAGACATTGAAAAATTAGATAAACCAAAAATAAGCAAGATTGCATACAACGCCACTGAGCTAATTGAGTGCGAGTTAAGCGCAGAAACGTTAGCGACTTTTGAACAAGACAAAGGCAAAAAACTATGGTTAAACGTGCATGGTGTGCACGATGCTGCTTTAATTAAACAAATCGGTGAAATTTTTAAGCTGCATCCATTGGTGGTGGAAGATATTTTAAACACCGAACAACGCCCCAAAATTGACGAATATGAAGATTATATATTCTTAGAAACGCGTAATTTTTATTACGAAAAAGAAACGATGTCGACCACCAGCGAGCAGATTAGCATGGTGCTTGGCCACAACTTTTTATTGACGTTTCAAGAACGCTCAACCGGTGCTTTTGAGCCTGTGCGTGAGCGCCTACGTGCCAACCATGCGCATACACGCGCACAAGGTGTAGATTATTTGGCTTACGCCTTGTTAGATAGTGTCGTGGATGGTTACTTTAAGGTGTTGGAAGATGTCACTAATGACAGCGAAGATTTGGAAGATCGACTGTTAAGCAAACCCAGCAATATAGAACTGCATAATATTCACCAACTAAAACATGTAAGCATTGAGCTACGGCGTGCCGTGTGGCCGCTACGCGAGGTAATTAACAGCTTAACGCGCAACGAAAAAGCGTTTTTTCAGCCCGCCACTGTGCCTTATTTGCGCGATGTGTATGACCACACCGTAAGTTTTATTGAGTCGCTGGAATCGATTCGCGATAGTTTAAGCGGCATGATGGATATTTACATG
>JANMNC010000181.1:0-8095 GCA_031373695.1 Methylotenera sp.
GTAGCAAAAGCGGTTAAGCCCTTGTATCACTACCAAGGCGAACGGCCTATTTTTGATTTTTATAATATAGAAAAAGAAATTGAACGGGCTTTATCACGCAAAGTAGAATTAAAATCGGGTGGATATTTAATCTTTGATCAAACTGAAGCCTTAACAACAATAGATGTGAATACGGGTAGCTTTGTAAGCGGTAAAAACTTATCAGACACCATCTTTAAAACCAACTTAGAAGCCACGCAGTGCATTGCACGTCAATTAAGGTTGCGAAATTTAGGCGGCATTATCATCATCGATTTTATCGATATGGATACGGATACCCAGCGTGAAACGGTACTAGAAGAACTTAAAAAAGCGGTTAGCTTAGACCGTGCACGTACAGGCATTAACGGTTTTACACCACTGGGGCTAGTAGAGATGACTCGCAAACGCACCCGCGAAAGTTTGGCGCATTTGCTATGTGAGCAGTGTGATGTGTGCGAAGGCAGGGGCGAATTTAAAACTGCACAAACTATTTGCTACGAAATTATGCGTGAGTTGCTACGTGAATCTAAACAATTTAACGCCAAAGAATTTAAAATTATTGCATCGCCTGACGTTATAAATTTGCTGCTAGATGAAGAATCTCAAAGTTTAGCCAATTTATCTGACTTTATTAACAAGCGTGTGACACTACAACCAGATAGCCAATATGCTCGCGAAGCATTTGATATTGTCTGGATTTAAACATACAGCGTAAAAAAATTGCTTAAAGTGACGGTTTAATTAGGTACAGGCGCAGCAACATTTAAAAAAGGCATATCAGGCAGTTTTAAAGTTTTATCAAACTCAAGATTATTTTTTTCAGCTGCTTTGGCTTTAATTGCAGGTTTAACCGCTTTAACTAACTGAAGCAGCATAATATCTAGATTCTGGCTCTCTTTGGCTACAAGCGCATATTCACGCTCTACAATCGCTAATTGATTATCTAAAGCTTCTGCACTTGCTTTAGCTTCCATTAAGTTTTTACTGCGTTGCTCTAAACTGGTTTTGTGTTCATTCATTTGCGTTTTTAAAACGGTTAGCACGTCTTGCAACCAGCGGTCACAATCTTGCTCGGCCTGTGCGAATATCTTTTGTGTTTGTGTGCCAAGCCCTAAGAAAAACTTACGAATTAAAAAGTGTTTCTCTGTGAGCACGTTAACAGGATCACTGCAAAAATCTTTGGTAATTTTTTCTAAAGCTTTCATATTGTTAGTGAAGGTAGACATATCTAAGGTTGGCGGATTAAAAACTTCAAAGCCATGTTTCGATTGAAAAACTTGGTAAATATTATCAGCCAGCTTTTTAATGTCGTTGCTTTCTTTAGTAACATATTCTGCAAGATCATTGGCTTGCTTCATTAAATTACGCATACCTTGGTTTAAGCCAACCGTTGTCCAGCTATCGCCAATTGCTTGGCGGCTTTCAGCCAGCGAGGTATCTAAATACGCCAAGCTTAAATGACGCAATAATTTTTTACCAATATGGGTAATTTTGTCGTTAGCATGATTAAAAGTTGGAATCGATGCTTCATAACGTTTTCTATCAGCGACAACTTGGGCCAATATATTTTTTGAGGCGTCGATATTTTGGCCTCTTAAGCCACGTAGCTCAGTTACTTGTGAGCGTAAATTTGTTAGGCGCTGCTGCACAATTTTGCGTGACAGTTTAATCATGTCACTACACTCGCTGGCGACTGTTCTGCCTAAAATTTCGTGCTTGGCTTGTATGATCTGGTTACCCAAAGTATTTTCAAGCTCTAACATGCCACTTTGCTGAAGCAGCACATCATTTTTTTTAATTTTGGCTACCAACGCTTTTTGTGCAGAAACAGCAAAAACACTGTCTGGAGATACGCCAAGCTGGTGGGCAGTAATATTAACTTGTTTTTCAATTTCATTAATAATGTCTTGTTTAGGCTTAAGGTCATCCCACAGCATGTCAATTTTATTGAGTAAAACTAGTTTATATTTAGCGCGTCCTTTAATAAACTCGTTCCAAATTTGCATATCAGATTGAGTAATCCCAGTATCTGTGGCCGTTAAAAACAGTACGGCATGCGCATTTGGAATAATATTTAGTGTAAGCTCTGGCTCTGCCCCCAGTGTGTTTAAACCAGGTGTATCAATAACAACTAAGCCACTTTTGAGTAAGGGGTGCGGGTAATTAATAATAGCGTGGCGCCATACGGGTATTTTTAGCAAACCAAGCGTTTCAAGCTCGTGAATCATGCCTATATCATGCGGGTTAAATAAGCCTAGCTCTTCGGCCTCGCCTTGCGTTACTTCTTTTTGTTCAATTAGCTTACGTAATGTTTCTTTCATCTCCTCTGGAGAATCCACATTTAACTTAAATTTTTGCCATGCATTTGGTGTGGTTTTTAAATACGTTAATGTGTCATCTGAGGCACGCGTACCAATAGGTAACAGCTTAATAGAAGGCTCTTCGCGCGAATCCCAAAAAATTTCTGTTGGGCACATTGTCGTTCGGCCGGGTTCGCTAGGTAATAAGCGTTGATTAAAATCTGCAAAAAATAAAGCATTAATTGTTTCTGTTTTACCTCGTGAAAACTCAGCCAAAAAAGCCATTACAAGCTGATCGCGCTTAAGCATTTCTAGCACATCATATAAACGCAGCTCTTGCATAGAATCGCTATGAGAGCTCGTTGCCATCCAATCGCGATAATCGGTGATGGTTTTAGTCAGTGCGCTACGCCACTCTTGGTATTCGTTAACTTTGGTTTGTAAGGTTTCGATTGTCATAAGTGATTTGTAGGCTGAACGTTAAGTTTTATTTGGTATTGATTGTTGGTTTTTATGTTTATAGCTTCTTAAGCAATAGGCCTAAGCTTTAGAAAAGTGCCAGCAATTGCAACTCTAGTGTTTTTAACACCGATATGTTGAGCATTTGAATTAAGATTAGTGCGACTAAAGGCGAAAAATCTAAGCCGCTAGCAACTGGCAAAATGCGACGTATAGGCGCAAGTATTGGTTTGGTTAGGCTATCTAAAACACCCGAAATTGGGGAGTATGGGTTTACCCAGCTCAAAATAACTTGCAGCAATATCGCGTAAAAAAATACATCAATGCTGGTTTTTAAAACGCCTAGCAAGCTTAATCCTAAAACGCCATACCATGCGGTTGGCCCAGCTAAGCTTAGTGGAAAATCGCGCAGCCAAATCAAACAAAGCTGCAACAAAAGCTGTGTGAGTATGGCTAAAAATAAAGTTGATAAATCTATTTTCTTCCAACTGGGTATAAACGCACGTACGGGTTTAACCGCAAAATCGGTTAGGGTAATAACCATATGGCCTAGTGGGTTATTAAACGGTGCTCTTAATAACTGCATAAAAAAACGCAATAAAAATACCAGCGTAAGCAAGTTTAAAACGGTGTTAAGCAAAAAATTAAGTGCTGTAGTAAACATTATTAGCGGCTACCTTTTGTATTAGAGTTTTGAACATTTTGGCTGGGTGCTGCATTACTTAACTCATCTTGCCCTAGTTCAATGCCAAGTGTTATAGCGCGTTCGTTGGCTTTTTGAGCAGCTAAAATAATGGCTTGTTTTACATTTGAGCTTTCTAAGCTTAATAAGCCTTGTTCGGTAGTGCCGCCTTTTGAGGTGACTTGTACACGCAAAGTTGCGATAGTTTCAGTACTAGCTTCTGCCAAAAGCCCTGCGCCTTTAAATGTGGCTATGCTTAATTGTTTAGCTTCAGCTTCATTTAAACCTAATTTAATGGCTGCTTCATGCAACGACTCTATTAAATAAAACACATAAGCGGGGCCGCTACCCGATATTGCGGTTACTGCATCTAATTTTTCTTCTGAATCTAGCCACAAGGTGCTGCCAACAGCGTTTAAAACTAGGTCGGCCATAGCAATATGTGCTTTAGAAACATCAGGCATTGCATACAAGCCTGTTACGCCAGCCTGAATTTGTGCAGGAGTGTTAGGCATAGCGCGAATGATATTGGTATAGCTGCCTAACCAGCGCGACAAGTCACATAAACGAACGCCAGCAGCGATGGATACTACTAGTTGCGGTTTTAATTGCATGTTTAAAAATGGCGCGAGTAACTTTGCAACGGCAGACAACTGTTGCGGTTTGATTGCCAATACGATTACATCGCTGGTTTGAGTGCAGCTAAGTTCAGTTGTTGTATTTACACCTAAACTTTTACCGAGATGGTCACGCTTGAGCACGTCTAATTCCACCACGGTTATATTGCGCATATCAAACTGCTGGTTTTTAAGCCCAGTCATTAATGCGTGTGCCATATTGCCGCCGCCGATAAATACTAATTTCATTGCAATCCTAATTTATTTTTGCGGCTTTTTATTTAAGCCAAGTCATTATTGTAAGGCCTATCACCAAATAGCGCCGAGCCAATGCGCACTATGGTAGCACCTTCATAAATAGCTGCAATATAGTCATCAGACATGCCGATAGATAAAGTATCAAGCGCAAGCCCTTGAGCGTTTAATTGTTTAAATGCGTCACTCACAATTTTAAACTGCGCACGTTGGCTGGCACTATCTTTAGCGGGTGCAGGTATTGCCATCAAGCCACGTAACTTAAGATTTGGCAGCTTATTAATGGCTAATGCTAACTCTGTAATCTCATCTAAATTTGCACCACTTTTTGATTGCTCTAAGCTACTGTTAAATTGTATGCAAACATTTAATTGGCCTAGCGATTGTGGTCGTGCATCGTTTAGCCGCGTTGCAATTTTTAGCCTATCGACTGAATGTACCCAGCTAAAATGTTGTGCAATTAATTGCGTTTTATTGCTTTGTATGGGGCCAATAAAATGCCACTCAATGGCTAAATCTTTGAGCTGCTCTTGTTTTAATACAGCTTCCTGCACGTAATTTTCACCAAAGCTGTGTTGACCTGCCGAATAAGCCAGCCGTATTTTATCGGCAGACTGCGATTTGCTTACTGCTAGTAAGTTGACGTGATCAACACGCTTAGCGGCCAGCGTAGCAAGCAGAATATTTGCTTGAATTGCTTGCAAGGAATCGGCAATTATGGTCATAATTCAAAGACTTTAAACAATTAACTTTGTGTAAAACATTAAGAAGCTTAATATTAATGCCCTAATTATAGCAGGAGCACAGCGTGGATATTTCAGATTTACTTGCCTTCTCAGTTAAGAATAAAGCATCCGATTTGCATTTGTCAGCAGGCTTGCCGCCGATGATTAGGGTACACGGCGATATTCGTAAGATAAATGTACCTGCCTTTGATCACACCCAAGTGCATGGCATGGTGTATGACATTATGAATGATGGGCAACGCAAAGTGTATGAAGAAACACTAGAGTGCGATTTTTCGTTTGAAATACCCAATTTAGCGCGCTTTCGTGTCAATGCGTTTAATCATAATCGAGGCTCTGGGGCGGTTTTTAGAACCATTCCGTCTAAAATTTTAACGCTAGAGCAATTAAATTGCCCTGCAATTTTTAAAGAGATTGCCAATACACCGCGCGGTATTGTGCTGGTAACAGGGCCTACTGGCTCTGGTAAATCAACCACACTAGCCGCCATGGTAGATTATGTGAACGAAAATGAAATGGGACATATTTTAACGGTTGAAGACCCGATTGAGTTTGTGCACACCAGTAAGAAATGTTTGATTAATCAACGCGAAGTTGGGCCTCATACCTTGTCTTTTCAAAATGCATTACGCTCTGCGCTGCGTGAAGATCCAGATGTTATTTTAGTGGGTGAAATGCGTGATTTGGAAACCATTCGACTAGCACTAAGTGCAGCCGAAACAGGCCATTTGGTGTTTGGCACCTTACACACCAGCTCTGCTGCCAAAACGGTAGATCGTATTGTCGATGTGTTCCCTGCGGCAGAAAAAGAAATGGTTCGTTCAATGCTATCTGAGTCGTTGCGCTCGGTTATTTCGCAAACTTTATGCAAAACTAAAGATGAGCAAGGTCGTGTGGCGGCGCATGAGATTATGATTGGTACACCAGCCATTAGAAACTTAATTCGTGAAAATAAAGTAGCGCAAATGTATTCTGCAATTCAAACAGGCCAAAATGTAGGTATGCAAACGCTCGATCAAAACTTGCAAGATTTAGTGCGCCGTAATGTTATTTCGGTAACTGAGGCACGCAGTAAAGCTTCTAATAAAGATTCAATTATTGGTTAATAATTTTAAGTATAGTCTTAGGATAAAAGATGGAAAAAGGTCAAGCCGAAAAATTTGTATTTGATTTGTTGCGCTTAATGATAGGCAAAAAAGCCTCTGATATGTTTATTACAGCAGGCTTTCCGCCAGCCATGAAGATTGACGGAAAGATGACGCCAATCAGTCAGCAAGTATTGTCGCCGCAGCAATCACGCGAAATAGCGCGTTCTATCATGAACGATAAACAAGCATCAGAATTTGATGCATCAAGCGAGTGTAATTTTGCCATTGGCTTACCTGGAGTTGCGCGGTTTAGGGTCAGTGCTTTTGTGCAACGCGGTTCAGTTGGTATGGTGTTTAGAACTATTGCGACTAAAATTCCTAAATTTGAAGATTTAGGCCTGCCAGAAGTGCTAAAAGATATTGCCATGACTAAGCGTGGCTTGGTTATTTTTGTTGGCGGCACGGGTTCTGGAAAGTCTACTTCGTTAGCGGCTATGATTGGTTATCGCAACGAGAATAGTTATGGACATATTATTACCATTGAAGATCCAGTAGAGTTTGTGCATGATCATAAAAATTGTGTCATTACGCAACGCGAAGTAGGTGTAGATACCGATAGTTGGCATATCGCGCTTAAAAATACCTTGCGCCAAGCGCCTGATGTAATTTTGATTGGTGAAATTCGCGACCGTGAAACCATGGATTATGCGATTGCGTTTGCCGAAACAGGTCACTTATGTATGGCAACATTACATGCCAACAGCACCAATCAAGCACTAGATCGTATTATTAACTTTTTCCCAGAAGAGCGGCGTCATCAGCTACTAATGGATTTATCGCTAAATACGCGTGCATTTATTTCACAGCGGCTAATTCCTAAAAGCGATGGAATTGGACGTGCTGCGGCGATTGAAATTATGATTAATTCGCCACTTATTTCAGATTTAATTTTTAAAGGTGATGTACACGAAATTAAAGAAATTATTGGGCGATCTAGAGAGCTTGGAATGCAAACTTTCGATCAAGCCTTGTTCGATTTACACGAATCTGGCGCGATTAGTTATGAAGATGCACTTAAAAATGCAGACTCTGTAAACGATTTACGCTTAAAAGTGAAGTTGCATGGTAAAGGTGCACACGATAGAGATTTATCTGCTGGATTAGATCACTTAGGTATGGTTTAAGCTTACCAATCGTTGCTGAGCGTGCTTTAGATTGCTGCAATTTGTTAAATTAAAAAAGCCGATGCATGCATCGGCTTTTTTATTAAATCACTAAAATTTAAATCGTTAAGATTTAAGCGGGAAACAATTTGGTTGCCTTGATTACTCTACAGAAATTTCCACGCGCCTCGCTTCATTTAAATCACTACCACCTTCCACTTCAGCAGGCTTACGCATTTCTATTCTTGTAGCATCGATACCAGCGGCTACTAATGCATCATAAGTAGATTGCGCGCGGTTTTTAGCTAATTGCTCGTTGCGCGCCTTACTACCTCTGGAATCATGAAAGCCAGAAATAATGGCTTTAGATTCTGGGTGAGCATTTAACCAAGCAATGATAGGTGCAAGTGTCGTTACACTCTCGGCTGGTTGATTAGTTTTAGCCGTTTCAAAATATAGTTTAGCCGCTGCTGGGGGCTGCGTTGCGGCAATCGGTACACCGCCCGCTTTAACTACAAGTTGATTTTCGACAGTAACATCAGGCCCAAAAAAGCTTGAGCTTCTTCACCTTTTTGTTGCTTCATTGCTAGCGAATCAACAATGCCAGATAGGGTAACGTTTTTGTCGTCACCCTGAGCCCGTAAATCTTCACCACTTAACAGTGCTTTAAGCCCATCAGACTTACTTAACCAAGCAACATTAGCACCATCACCTGTGCTGGTGAAATCATTATTGTTTGCTGTAAAACTAAACACTTCCGTGCT
>JANMNC010000204.1:0-5951 GCA_031373695.1 Methylotenera sp.
AGGGTGCTGCAGGTTTGCAATCAGCTTTGTATATGGATGTTTGGAAATTGTTTAAACAGAACTCAATCAGCTTTGCAAAAACAGCTACGAGTAACGAATAACATAAGCAAGAAAAAAGTTTAGGTCAGTAATATATAGTTACAAAAAAACCCGCATGTGCGGGTTTTTTTGTAACTTAAATAAATAGCTTACTTAAGTTTAGTTTCTTTATAAATTACATGCTTGCGAACTACTGGATCAAATTTTTTGATTTCCATTTTCTCTGGCATAGTACGTTTGTTTTTAGTAGTGGTATAAAAATGACCTGTACCAGCACTTGATTCTAATTTAATTTTTTCGCGCATAATATTATTTCCTTAATTGGCTAATTAAAATTAGCGCTTAAATTTTTTGACCAGCTGCGCGCATACCTGCAAGCACAGCATCAATACCATTTTTATCTATAGTACGTAGTGCATTATTAGTAATGCGCATACTTACCCAGCGGTTTTCGCTTTCAACCCAAAATTTACGGTTTTGCAAATTTGGTAAAAAACGACGTTTTGTTTTGTTTTGTGCGTGAGAAACATTGTTACCCACCATTGGCTTTTTGCCAGTTACCATACATACACGTGCCATAATAAACCCTTTGAACAAGGCTTTAAGCCTTAATTACTGTGCTATTTCAGAAAGACCGTGATTATAGTATGAAAACCGATAATCTTTCAAGATAAATATCACTTTAAGCATAAGTTAAAATATTTTTAATGTTTACCAGTACTACCAAAGCCACCTTCGCCACGTTCACTGGTTGTAAATTCGTCCACTATATGAAAAGCCGCTTGTACTACAGGCACAATCATTAACTGAGCGATACGCTCCATTGGATTTAATAAAAATGGTTCTTTACCGCGGTTCCAGCATGAAACCAGCAGTTGGCCTTGGTAGTCAGAATCAATTAAACCAATTAAATTGCCAAGTACAATGCCGTGCTTATGGCCAAGCCCAGAGCGCGGCAATATTAGTGCAGCATAATAAGGATTGTCTAGATAAATTGCCATGCCTGTTGGAATAAGCGTGGTGTCACCAGGGTTTAGTGTTTGTGTGTGCTCAATGCACGCACGCAAATCTAGCCCCGCTGAGCCTGCTGTTGCGTAAGCCGGCATCATGTGATGTAAGCGGGCATCTAATATTTTAATATCAACATCAATCATGTGTATCTCAATTTTTATATTATTTAATGGTGGTATTTTAAACCAAATATTATCAACGCTAAGTGTTATTAAGCTAGCGATGTAACTTGGTTTTTTTGGTTTTACTTTCAAGTGCTAATTCAGCAACAAGCTTATTAGCATGCGCCAATATTAGGTTAGCAACATCTGTTTTACTGGCTTTAAATTGTGGATAAACACCAGAATCATCTATCAGTGTTACCGTGTTTTCATCAGACCCCATGGCGTCAGATACGTGGTTTGCAACCATCAGTGGTAATCTTTTGGCTAACCGCTTTGTGCTGGCATAGTTAACAAGATTTTCACTTTCGGCGGCAAAGCCTACGCAAAATGGGGCGTTAGGTAAGCTGGCTACATCGGCAAGTATGTCTTTATTGTGCTTTAGTGTTAAGCTAAGTGTGTCATCACTTTTTTTAATTTTTTGTGCCGATGCTTCAACAGGCGCGTAATCGGCAACGGCGGCAACGCTAATAAAAATATCTTGGTTTTCGATATTTTGCATCACTACTTTATACATTGCATTGGCGCTGGTAGCGCTTATATTACTAATGTTTGTTGGCGCTTTGATTGAAGTTGCGCCGCTCACTAAGGTCACAACTGCACCCATATCTGCTGCCACTTGCGCTAAAGCATAACCCATCTTGCCTGTGCTTAAATTAGTGATAGCCCGCACTGGGTCTATCATCTCTAATGTTGCGCCTGCAGTGATTAAAATGCGCTTACCCGCTAAAATTTTAGGCGTAAAGTGCGCGTTAATTAAAGCTAATAATGCTTCAGCTTCTAACATGCGGCCTAAGCCAACTTCACCGCAAGCCTGTTCGCCACTGTCTGGACCTAAAATACTGATGCCATCCGCTTGCAATTGTGCAACATTACGTTGCGTGGCGGGGTTTTCCCACATTTGTTTATTCATGGCGGGGGCGATTAATAACGGACAATCTCTAGCCAAACATAGTGTAGACAACAAATCGTCGGCACGCCCTTGCACTAGTTTTGCCATAAAGTCTGCACTGGCAGGGGCTATTACTATCGCATCAGCATCACGACTTAACTCAATATGTGGCATGCCATTGCTAATATTGCTGTCCCACAAGCCAATAAAGACGGGCTTTCCAGACAGTGCCTGCAAAGTAATAGGCGTAATAAACTGCGTGGCGGCTTGTGTCATTACCACCGTTACTTCTATATTGGCTTTAATAAGCAGGCGTACTAGCTCTGCCGCTTTATAAGCAGCAATGCCACCCGTGATGCCTAACACTATTTTTTTGCGAATTTGCGTAGTCATTGTAGATGCAGTCATGGTAAATTTTGGTTTGTGCAAAAAAGCTAAAAAAATTAATTAGCTTAAGTTTAACATGTGCTGTTGCGATGTGTATTAATGTGCTAATTGCAAGCTTGGCCTTATCTGCTTAAAAGTAAAAAATTAAATGATTGAGAAAATGTATGTTTAAAAAAATAAGAATTTTCGTGCTGCTAATAATTTTAGCAACGGTTGTACAACAAACGTTTTTAGATAAAGCTGATTTAGACTGGAAAGATAATTTTTATGTAGCGGTATACCCAGTAAATGCGGATGCTAGCGCAGAAGTTAGTGCTTACATAAAAACCTTAACACGTGCTGATTTTGAGCCAATAGCCGAGTATTTTGCCGAAGAAGGTGCACGTTATAACTTAGGTTTGCGGCGACCAATTGAATTGCAACTGGGGGCAGAAGTGAGCAGTATTCCACCAGCTCCACCCTCACAAGGCGGCTTATTTAATACTATTATTTGGAGCTTAAAGTTTAGATTTTTTGCTTGGCAAAACAGCCCTAAAGTAAATGTTAAGCCTGATATTAAACTGTATTTGTTGTACTACAACCCGATAACTAGCCCAACTTTAAGCCATTCAACAGCACTTAATAAAGGCAGAATTGGTCGTGTTAATTTGTTTGGCGACAGCAGTTATGCCAAGCAAAACTTGGTGATTACAGCGCATGAGTTATTACATACCTTAACTGCAACAGATAAATATAGTTTTACTGATAACTTTCCTGTGTTTCCAAATGGATTCGCAGAGCCTGATAAAACTCCACTTTTTCCGCAAACTATCGCTGAATTAATGGCAGGGCGCATTCCGGTTGCAGAGGGTAAAGCCGAAATACCGAAGAGTTTAAATTTTACTATTATTGGTAATAAAACAGCGCAAGAAATTGGTTGGCTAAAATCGGCAGGTGGCGAGTGATGGCGGACTTAATATGGCAATAAGAGATTGGCCAGCAGCCGAAAGGCCAAGAGAAAAGTTAATTGATTTAGGTGCACAGGCATTATCAGACGCCGAGTTGTTGGCAATTTTCTTGCGTGTGGGCGTAGTGGGTAAAAGCGCAGTCGATTTAGCGCGCGATTTGCTTAGTCAATTTGGTAGCTTAAATGCAATATTTGCGGCAACTGAAAATGAGCTTAGCCAAGTGCATGGCATAGGAAGCAGTAAATACGTGCAGTTACAGGCTATATTTGAAATGAGCCGCCGTGCTTTAAGCGAGCAGTTGCAACAACAAGATGTATTTAACTCGCCGCAGCAAGTGCACGATTATTTGTGTTTAAAGTTAGGTAGCCTTACGCAAGAGGTGTTTTTGGTATTGTTTTTAGATGCGCAAAATCGTTTACAGGCCAGTGAAGAGATGTTTAACGGTACACTAATGCAGACCAGCGTTTACCCACGTGAGGTAGTCAAACGTGCCATGTTTCATAATGCAGCGAGTGTTATTTTTGCGCATAACCATCCATCAGGCGTTGCCGAGCAAAGCCAAGCGGATGAACTAATTACAACACAACTTAAGCAAGCCTTGGCATTAGTAGATGTAAAGGTTTTGGACCACTTTATTGTGGCAGGCAATAACACCATGTCGTTTGTAGAGCGCGGACTGCTTTAGGCCTAATATAATTTGGTTTCACATATCTGTTTTCACAAACCTATGTACACATCTTTCAGGTACACATCTTTGGTGACACATATCTTGGAGGCAGGTGCTTATAAAAAAATATTCTTTGTTTTTTATATCGCTGCAACATTTAAATAGCAATCTGTAAAGGCTAAAAGCATTATCATGATTAATTATATTTATCGTTAGAATAAGTATAATTAAATTTAATATTTACATCTTGTTGTGTATCATGCTGTTCAACGTCAAAAGTAACTAATTTAAGCATTAATTTAGTTTGGCAAACCATTTTTTTAACTGTAAAAAGGAAGTAGCAATGATTGTAAATGTACCAAATATCACTTTTAAAACGCGTGTTCGTGACGAAAGTATTGGTGGTGAAAACCCATTCCGTTGGCAAGATGTAACAACTGCTGACATTTTTAAAGGAAAAAAAGTAGTGATTGTTGCCCTACCAGGCGCGTTCACCCCAACTTGTTCAAGCACCCACTTGCCAGGTTATGAAGCCAAATTTGCGGAATTTAAAGCGGCAGGCGTAGACGATATTTACTGCTTAAGTGTTAACGATGCGTTTGTGATGTTTCAATGGGGCAAAAACTTAGGCGTTAAAAACGTGAAAATGTTGCCAGATGGTAACGGCGATTTCACACGTGGCATGGGCATGTTAGTGCAAAAATATAACCTAGGCTTTGGTGACCGCTCATGGCGCTACTCAATGCTGGTAGAAAATGGCGAAGTCAAACAAATGTTTGTAGAGCCAGGTAAAGATGATAACTTTGGTGATGATCCATTTGAAGTATCTGATGCCGATACCATGTTAAATTATTTGAAAAAATAAATTAATCGGTACTAGAAATCGGCGATGTGATGAGCATCGCCTTTTTTGTTTAACCACTTTATATTTAACGACTACATATTTAACTACTACAGTTTAAAGAGAACACAATTGTCAGCATATACCCCAACTACTCAATACGATTATGATTTATTTGTAATAGGCGCAGGCTCTGGCGGCGTACGCGCAGCGCGCATGGCAGCTGGCTTAGGTGCAAAAGTCGCCATTGCCGAAGACCGATATTTTGGCGGCACTTGTGTAAACGTGGGTTGCGTACCTAAAAAGTTATATGTATATGCTTCGCAATTTTCTGAGAGCTTTGCCGCGGCGGCTGGCTTTGGCTGGAAAGTAGGCGACTCTGCATTTACATGGTCAAATTTAGTCGCCAATAAAGATAAAGAAATTGGCCGCTTACAAAATGTGTACGATAAATTGCTGCGTGATAGCCATGTCACAGTGGTAAACGGTCGCGCAACATTAACTGATGCGCATACTATAAAAGTGGGTGACACCATTTATACGGCAGAGCGTATTTTAGTGGCAACGGGTGGCTGGCCATTTGTGCCAGATGTTGAAGGAAGCGAACACATTGTCACCTCAAATGAGATATTTAATCTGCCCACACTACCTAAGCAAATGGTGATTGTTGGTGGCGGTTATATTGCGGTTGAGTTTGCAGGCATTATGCATGGCTTGGGCGTGGATGTCACGATTTTTGAGCGTGGCGAAAAAGTATTACGCGGCTTTGATGAAGATATACGCGATTTTTTAGTGGCAGAAATGATTAAAAAAGGCATTAAATTTATGCCGAATACTAGCGTTGATAAAATTAGCTTGGATTGTGAAGGCCTCACTGTGCACACCACAAAAGGTGAAACGGTACCGACTGAGTTGGTGATGTATGCAACTGGTCGCATGCCAAATAGTAAAAACTTAGGCCTTGAGGCACTTGGCGTGAGCTTGGACGCAGTGGGCGCGATTAAAG
>JANMNC010000019.1:0-17987 GCA_031373695.1 Methylotenera sp.
TAACAGGTGCGCGTGGCACAGGAAAGTCCAGCTTAATCAAAGCTTTACTAACTGAATTTTCACAACAAGGCTTGCGCTTAATTCAAGTTGAAAAGCACGATTTAATTCATTTGGGCGAAATAGTCGCTTTAATTCGAGCAAGGCCAGAAAAGTTTATTATCTTCTGCGATGACCTTACTTTTGAAGCCAACGATGCCAGTTATAAAGCGCTTAAAGTGGTGCTCGATGGTTCTATTTCCAGCACTTCAGATAATGTATTGGTATACGCAACTTCAAACCGTAAAAACTTAATGCCAGAATTTATGGTGGATAATTTAGCCACAAAACATAGCGATGGCGAGATAAGGCCAAGCGATACCATTGAAGAGAAAACGGCGCTGGCTGAACGTTTTGGGCTGTGGTTATCATTTTATGCGTTCGATCAAGATGAGTATTTGGCAATAGCCGCTAATTGGTTAAAAACCTTCGGGCTAGATTTTGATGAGCCAGCACAAACTGCAGCTTTGCAATTTACGCATACACGTGGTGCACGAAGCGGGCGCGTGGCTTATCAATTTGCACGAGATTATGCAGGCAAGCTCAAGGCCACAAGCAAGCTTAAGCTTAATAATTAATGAGTACGGCTAAAGTTATACATGTGGCAGTGGCTGTTTTGCAAAAAAATAATGGCCAATTTTTATTGGCCAGTCGTCCGCAAGGCAAGGGCTGGGCTGGGTGGTGGGAGTTTCCTGGCGGAAAAATTGAAGCTGGCGAATCGGCAGAACAAGCTTTAAGCCGCGAGTTGCAAGAAGAGCTTGGCGTAACACCAACATGCATTCAGCAATGGCTTACGCGCCGTTATGATTATCCTGCTACACACGACTCAGTTGCCAAAAGCGTGCATCTGCATTTTTATTTTGTAACGCAATGGCAAGGCGAGCTAGCAGCAAAAGAGGGCCAGCAACTGAGTTGGCAAACCCCACAAAACATTACTGTTTCACCCGTTTTGCCTGCTAACACGCCTATTATGAAAGCGTTAGCATTACCCACCGTTTATGCAATTTCTAATGTGGCAGAAATGGGTGAGGCGGCTTTTTTATGTGCGCTAAAGCATCAACTAGAAAATGGTTTGCAATTAATTCAATTACGCGAAAAGCACCTTGCACAGGAAGCATACACGCGGCTTGCAGAGCATGTTATTAAGTTGGCTAAACCTTATGGCGCTAAAGTAATACTTTCACAAAATATTGAGTTAGCCAATAAAATAGGGGCTGATGGTGTACATTTACCAAGCCATATTTTAATGCAGCAAACGAGTAAACCAGAGAATTTGATGGTGAGTGCTTCGGCTCACAATGCACTTGAGTTGGCGCATGCCGAAAAATTAGGGCTAGATTTTGTGGTGCTATCGCCCGTGCAAGCTACACAAAGCCATTTAAACGCAAGGCCTTTGGGCTGGCAAAATTTTGCAACATTAATTAACGAGCTAACTGTGCCTGTATATGCACTGGGTGGCATGACCTTAAATGATTTGCCGCCAGCCTTAACTTTGGGCGCGCGAGGCATTGCTATGCAACGCGCTATTTGGAACAAGCCAATTTAATTACGTGATTAACTGGGCGCTTAAAAGGTGCTTAACTAGTTAGTTTCTTTAATCAAAAGCGTTACATCTTGATGCGTGATTTTGTTGGTTTTATCTTTGAAGCAAAGCGTAAAAGTAGCTTTTTCACCCGCTTTTAGTGGCTTTTTTAAATCAAATAACATTAAGTGAAAGCCGCCTGGCGCAAGCTTTTCAGCCTTACCTGCTTTAAGTGTCAACTCATCTAGCATGCGCATTTTCATCACGCCATTATTCACTGTCATGCTGTGAATTTCTACACTGCCAGCTGCGCTAGATTCTACAAAAACCAGGGTGCTGTCTTGCGGGCTTTTAAGTGTCATATACGCAGCACCTACTTTTTGGCCAGGCGAATTAGCACGCACCCATGCATCAGATATGACAACTTCTGCATGAGCGCTGCAAGCGGCTAAAAAACCAAATAACACAACTAATTTAACTATTTTCATCAGAGCTACTTTATAAACAGAGATACCTTACGACTATCAATAAACCCAATAAATTCAATGAATTTTACTGCTCAAAGTCATCTGGTTCTGGTGGTTTATTATCAGGGATTTTATAGTTTTCGTTCGCCCAGTCACCCAAATCAATTAATTGGCAGCGCTCAGAACAAAATGGCCTAAACTTATTTTTAAGGCTGTATTCGACCAGTTTTTTACATTGAGGGCAAGCGACTTGCAACGATTTTGCTTCAGACATTTAGAGCCAACTTAAAGAAATATTTAAAGCCTAAAGATTACACAAAGTCATCGTAAAATCAATTGGGTGATCGCACTGTTTAGGTTTTTGTACAAAATCTAAACCGTTAAACCGCACGTTAATTGCGTACTTATTGGCGCTCACTTCAGGAAAGCACGGACAATTATCTTCAAGTTGGATAATAAGCATTTGTGCAGGTTTTGCGCCACCCAGCATTTGCTGAAAAAAGCCAGTATCAGCATGGTAAGTTGTTGCCAAGCCACTGCCGCGCAAGATACGCAATATGGTTTTAATGGCATCATACATTGGCATTAATTTAGCTAGCCAGCCTGCAAAATCAGCACGGCGGCGGCCTTCATCCAGGTTAAGCCAATAATGGTAAGAGGGTAAATCAAACTGGCATACGCCACCAGGAATACTGGCGCGCTGTTTAATGCTCATCAACCACTCATTTTCACGTAAATGCTGGCCAAGTTTAGCGTTATCGCTACGCAAGGTGGTGGAGCAAGCGCCAATTTCTTTTAGCGTTTCATCTAATACATTCTCTTTAATAACAGGGTTACCACGTAGGTTTTGCATGGCAAGGCGCTGGCGATCAAGCTCTTGTACCAAATCCATTTTAAGATCGGCACGGTCGATAATATCAAGCATTTGCAACAATGAAATAAGTGCACTGTGGTGACTGTGTTGATGACCTGCTGCTACATTGAGTAGCAGTTTTGAATACAAATCTTCTAAACGCAAAAGGGTGCGAATGCGTTCGTTAAATGGAAATTCGTAGCTAGACATAAAAGGTAATAAAAGTCTGCTTACTTATATTAGTAAATTGAGGTGGATTATGAGATTGTTTTGCTAAGTATGCAAGTATTAATGTATTTTTTATGAATGGCAATAATATTTTCACGCAATTTTTCAACATTTTGGTTATTTTCAATTACATCATTTGCCAACATTAGTTGTTTTTTTCGTGAGGTTTGAGTCTTAATAATGCTTAAAATCTCGGGTTCAGATAATTTGCTACGCTGTTTTACACGTTCAATTTGTGTGTTTTCATCACAATCAATCACCAAAATACGATTAATGTGTGGCAGGTAGCGTGGGCTATCAAACAATAAAGGCACCACTAAAATTTGATAATGCGCTTGCGCATTTTGTTGCAGTTGTTTCAATGCTTCGTCGTAAATAGCGGGGTGCAGTAGTGCATTTAATTTTATACGGGCATTGTCATCGCTAAACACCAATTGGCGCATAGCTGCACGGTTTAATGCATTATCGGCTGTAATAAAAGCGCTACCAAAATTATGCGCAATATCTTCTACAAGTGGTTGATTTGCGGCGGTGAGCTGATGCGAAATTACGTCTACATCGGTTACAGGCACGCCAAGTTCTGCAAATATTTTTGCAGCGGCAGATTTGCCGCTACCAATACCACCTGTTAATGCCACAACATACATGATGAAAATTAACGATTAGCCCAAATAATAACTAGCCAATTGCTGCCCAAAAAACAGTGCTGATATGCCACCAAGTGCCAAAAATGGTCCAAACGGAATTGCTGTGCCGCCCGTTTTTCCTTTAAACAGTATCATGCCGATACCAATAATGGCCCCAACTACTGAGCTTAGCAAAATAACTGCAGGTAGCATTTGCCAACCAAACCACGCACCGATTGCGCCTAGTAATTTGAAATCGCCATAGCCCATACCCTCTTTGCCGGTGACTAATTTAAACAGCCAGTACACGCTCCACAAAATTAAGTAGCCTAACATTGCGCCAATAACTGCCGATTTTAAGTCAGTAAAGCCACTATTTAAGTTAAATAATAAGCCAAGCCAAAGCAATGGCAGGGTGATGTCATCGGGCAATAATTGCGTATCAAAATCAATAAATGTAAGTGCCACCAGCGCAAATACAAAAATAAATGCAAACATAGACGAATAGGTATAGCCATATTTATAAGCCACAGCCCCTATGAGCGCACCCGTTAAAGCCTCTATTAACGGGTAGCGCAGGCTTATTTTAGTTTTGCAACCCTTGCATTTACCACCCAATATTAAATAGCTAATAATGGGGATATTTTCTAAAGCACTAATTTGATGCCCACATTTTGGGCAGGCAGAGCGTGGCGTAGCAATGCTATATTTAGATTGTTCTGGTACTTCTTTACCTTGCAACTCTAGGCAATTGGCATGCCATTCGCGCTCCATCATTTTAGGCAGCCTGTGAATTACAACATTTAAAAAACTACCTACCATTAGGCCAAAAATGGTTGAAAAGATAATAAAAAAAGTAGGCTCTGCGCGTAGCAAATCAGACAAGGGTATTAAAAAATCAAACATAATTGCCTTTAAAATTGATGTAAACTTTTAATATCATGGCATCGTTAAAGTAAGTGTGCAACAAAAGCTAAAAAATTGGCGTAAACATTGCTTGAAATAAGTAACAATAAACTCCATTATTAAGTTGTAATAAAGCAAGACGTGCTTTGACAAGCGCTAATTTAGTAAGCTGTAATTTGGCAAGCTGTAGTACCGTAAGTGATTAAAGGAAAAATATGACTGATAATGTGCCGCTAAACGCTAGAGAGTTAATAGAGCTGAATAATATTGAGCTTAATAATATTAATCATCCCGCTTGGGATGAGCCAATAATTTGCCGTGTAGAGGTTGATTTGCCTGGCTGGTTAAGGCAATTAACGGGTGGCAAGCTATGGGAAGTGTTTGGTGAAGACGAGGCTGAAACTTGCATTAGTTTTAGTTTGCGTGAGCGTCATTTAAAACAAAGTAATATGATGCCAAAAATGGCAGAGGTAACCTTGTATCATAATGGTTATGCAGTGGTAGATGTAGACGGTAAGGCTTTGTTTGATGGCACTTTAACTAATGGCACCAGCGAATGCGCGCATTTAAGTTATTTTCATGCCGATAGTGGTGAGCCAATAATGTTGAACTAGTAAGGCTGGTACTAAACTGGTGTGATTAAAACTAATTAAGCGGGTAGCCTAAAAGTCTCGCTTTACTGCAAACTCTGCCAAATCAATTAAAGCTTGCTTGTAGTTTGATTTTGGCAAATGTGCAATCGCAGCGCAACCCGCTTGGCATTCTGCCTGTGCTAAAGCTAATACGTATTCGCACGCTTTGGTGGCTTTTACGGCCGCCAAAACGGCTTGTAGCTCGCTTAAGCCACCAAGGTGTATGGCTTTGCGAATAATAGCGGCTTCGTTGGGTGCGCTGTTATGCATGGCATATAACAAAGGTAAGGTTGGTTTGCCTTCACTTAAATCATCCCCCAAATTTTTGCCAATTTGGTTTACGTCACCGCTTAAATCTAGCACATCATCTACCAACTGAAATGCGGTGCCAAGGTGCATTCCGTAAGCCGCTAGGGCGTTTTCGTCAAAACTGCTTGCATTGTTAATAACCGCGCCTAATCTTGCAGCAGCTTCAAATAATTTAGCGGTTTTAAAGTGTATAACTTTCAAATACTCTTGCTCGGTTACGTCCGCGTTGTGCACATTAAGTAGCTGTAATACCTCGCCTTCAGAAATAATATTGGTCGCTTCAGATAAAACCTCCATTACGCGCAAATTTTGCAGCTTAACCATCATTTGAAACGCACGTGAATATAAAAAATCACCCACTAAAACGCTAGCGGCGTTGCCAAAAATATGATTTGCAGTACTTTTTCCTCGTCGCAGCGCCGATTCGTCTACAACATCATCGTGCAATAAGGTGGCGGTATGAATAAACTCAACAATGGCAGCAAGCGCGTGGTGATGCGCCTCAATGCCTGAGAATAGGCCGCTGGAAAGCAATACCAGAGCGGGCCGTAGCCGCTTGCCACCGCCGCCAATAATGTGCTCACCAATAGTGTTGATAAGCGCCACTTCAGAGTGAAGCGATTGCCTAATAACGGCATCAACCGCAAGCATGTCGCCACTAACGCAGGTTTGAATAGGGTTTAAAGTCACAAATGGTGCCATTAATTTTGCTAAATATTTAATAGTATTTTAACATAGTCAATTGCTGGCTTATGCCTAAACTTATGTGTAGCCAATCAATAATATTCATTTGCTTTTGTAGTAACTTTCAGTATAATGCGCGATTCATTTGAACGTGTAGAAACAAGGTCAAAGCCATGTACACAGTAATTAAAACAGGTGGTAAGCAATATAAAGTAATCGCTGGTGAAAGGTTAAAAGTTGAAAAACTTGAAACTGAAGTAGGCGGTAAAGTAGTTATCGACAAAGTGTTGATGATTTCTGATGACGCAAACACAACCATTGGCGCGCCTTTGATTGCAGGCGCTACAGTAAGCGCAACAGTGCTATCGCATGGTCGTGCTGATAAAGTGATGATTTTTAAATTTCGTCGTCGTAAGCATTATCGTAAAACTCAAGGCCATCGCCAAAGTTTTACAGAGATTCAAATTGGTGAAATTTTAGCCGCGGGTGCAACAGCAGCTAAACCAGCAAAGGCGAAAGCCGCTAAAGCTGCAGAATAATTAAAGTTAAATTTTAACTCTAAACTTTAGACTTAAAGGATTAAATCATGGCACACAAAAAAGCAGGCGGTAGTTCACGTAACGGTCGCGATTCACACTCACAACGTTTAGGCGTTAAAGCATTTGGCGAAGCAGTTGTATCAGCTGGCAGCATTATTGTGCGTCAACGCGGTACAAAAATGCATGCTGGCGAAAATGTTGGCATGGGTAAAGATCACACACTGTTTGCAAAAATTGAAGGTAAAGTAACATTTGCAATTAAAGGCGCATTACGTCGCCACACTGTTAGTATCGTTGCAGTTTAAATTTAAGTAATACTATTAAAGCCTCATCGTTTGATGAGGCTTTTTTGTTTTTAGCTTAAATGATTTAGAATAACTAATCAGAGCATCAATGTTAAAAGCCTTTAGAAATTCAGGTTTTCAGGATGCAGCGCAAAGCAACTAGGCGCTTGAAAAATGAGTTTATAAAGGTTTTTGAATGAAATTTATTGATGAGGCGACCATTAAGGTCTACGCAGGCGACGGTGGTAACGGTGTTGCCACGTTTAGACGCGAAAAATACGAGCCAATGGGCGGCCCTAATGGTGGCGATGGTGGCAAAGGCGGTTCCATTTATGCAATTGCCGACCGCAATATCAATACTTTAGTGGATTATCGTTATACGCGTACTTTTAGAGGTCAGCGTGGCGAAAATGGTCGTGGTGCAGAATGTTATGGCGCAAAAGGTGAAGACACCATTTTGCGTGTGCCGGTTGGTACGGTGATTTCTGACAAAGCTACCGAGCGCATGATTGTTGATTTAGACGAGCATGGTCGCAAAGTGTTATTGGCTAAAGGCGGCAATAACGGTTTGGGCAACGTGCATTTTAAATCAAGTATCAATCGTTCTCCGCGCCAATGCACTAAAGGCGAGCAAGGTGAAGAGTTTGAGTTGTACATGGAGCTTAAAGTACTGGCTGATGTGGGTTTGTTAGGCATGCCAAATGCGGGAAAATCAACGTTTATTCGCTCTGTTTCTGCTGCAAAACCAAAAGTAGCCGATTACCCATTTACAACGCTACACCCTAATTTAGGCGTGGTGCGAGTAGATACAGAACGTAGTTTTGTAATTGCCGATGTACCAGGCTTAATTGAAGGTGCAGCTGAAGGCGCTGGTTTGGGGCATCAATTTTTACGCCACTTAGCGCGTACCTCATTATTATTGCACTTGGTGGATATTGCGCCATTTGATGATGCGACTGACCCTGTAGCTGAAGCAAAGGCAATTGTTAATGAACTAAAAAAATATGACGAAGAGTTATATAACAAGCCGCGTTGGTTAGTGCTTAATAAAACCGATATGCTGCAAGATAGCAAAGATATAGTTAAAAAATTCGTTAAAGATTATGGTTGGGAAGGCCGTGTTTTCGCGATTTCTGCCATTAGTGGTGTGGGTTGCAAAGAGCTTACTTATGCGATGATGGATCATTTAGACGAAGTTAAAAAACTAGCTTTAGAGCAAGGCACAGAAAAAAACATAGAAAAAACTGAGCATGAGCAACTCCCTATTAGCCCAATCTAAAACTTTAATTGTTAAAGTTGGCTCTAGCCTCGTTACCAATAATGGCGAAGGTTTAGATAGGCAAGCTATCGCCGCTTGGGCTGCACAAATTAGCACATTGGTTAAACAAGGCAAGCAAGTAGTACTGGTTTCAAGTGGTGCGGTGGCCGAGGGCATGCAACGTTTAGGCTGGAAGCAACGCCCAGTAGAAGTGAATGAGTTACAAGCTGCCGCAGCTGTCGGTCAAATGGGTTTGGTGCAAATGTATGAAAGTTGTTTTGCCCAGCATGGCTTGCACACCGCACAGATACTGCTTACCCATGATGATTTGCGTGATCGTAAACGCTATCTCAATGCCAGAAGCACACTTAAAACTCTGCTTAATTTAAAAGTAATTCCAATCATTAACGAGAATGACACGGTAGTTACCGAGGAAATTCGCTTTGGTGACAACGACACTTTAGCGGCTTTAGTGGCTAATTTAATTGAAGCCGATGCGCTGGTTATTTTAACTGATCAGCAAGGCCTATTTTCTGCCGATCCGCGTAAAGACTTAAGTGCCAAATTTATTAACTTTGAAACTGCTGGCAATTTAGCCTTAGAGCAAATGGCGGGTGGCGCTGGTAGCCAAGTTGGCACTGGCGGCATGTTAACCAAAATATTAGCCGCCAAACGCGCAGCCAGTAGTGGCGCACATACGATTATAGCCTCTGGACGCGAGGCTGATGTTTTAATACGCTTAAGTGCAGGCGAGGCGCTTGGCACGCATTTGCAAGCTACCCAAATAAAAATAGTGGCTAAAAAACAGTGGCTGGCTGATCACTTACGCTTAGGTGGCAAGCTGGTATTAGATGCTGGCGCTGTAAAAGTATTGAAAACAGATGGAAAAAGCTTATTACCGATTGGGGTGATTGAGGTGATTGGTCAGTTTGAGCGCGGCGATGTAGTGGCTTGTGTGAATGAGGCGGGTATTGAAGTAGCGCGCGGTATTGTGAATTATAATTCAAGCGATACTAGCCGTATTATGCGAAAAGCCAGCAGTGAAATTGAGCAGATTTTGGGATACGTAGAAGAGTTAGAGCTGATTCACAGAGATAACTTAATTGTCATTTAATGAGAAGTTTTTAGCGAGAATATTGGATGAATAAACCTTTAGTAGCCATTGTGATGGGTTCTGATAGCGATTGGCCAGTAATGAAATTAGCTGCACAAATGCTTGCCGATTTTGGTGTTGCTTATGACGCCAAAGTGGTTTCGGCGCATCGCACACCCGATTTAATGTTTGCATTTGCAGAAAACGCACACAAACAAGGTTATCAAATTATTATTGCGGGCGCAGGCGGCGCAGCGCATTTGCCAGGCATGGTAGCTGCAAAAACCACATTGCCAGTGCTAGGTGTGCCTGTGCCATCAAAACATTTACAAGGTCAAGATTCGTTGCTGTCTATTGTGCAAATGCCCAAGGGTATTCCAGTTGCTACCTTTGCGATTGGCGAGGCTGGTGCTGCTAATGCAGGTTTATTTGCTGTGAGTATTTTAGCGAATCATGATGAAAATTTAGCCAAAAAACTGGCAGAATTTCGTGCCAAACAAAGCGCAAAAGTGCATGCAATGGAATTAAGTGATAAGCCATGAAGTTAGCAATAACATCAGCAAATAAATCAGATTTAATCAATCCACCTGCCATGCTGGGTATGTTAGGTGGTGGCCAGCTAGGTCGCTTTTTTGTAATTGCAGCACATGAAATGGGCTACCAAGTAACCGTGCTAGACCCAGATACCAACAGCCCTGCAGGCAAAATTGCTGATTGTCATATCTGTGCAGATTACGACGATGCCGCTGCGTTAAAGCAAATAGCAGAAACTTGCCAAACGGTTACCACTGAATTTGAAAATGTACCAGCAGCCACACTAGAAAAACTTGCAGAATCTACAATTGTGCGCCCAAGCGCAGCTGCTGTAGCCATTGCACAAAATCGTGTACTAGAAAAAAACTTTATTAAACAAGCGGGCTTGCCAGTAGCACCATTTGCGGTAATTAAGTTAGCCGGTGATTTGCCTGATGACAGCAGTGAGCTTTACCCTGCTATTATAAAAGTAGCGCGTTTTGGTTACGATGGCAAAGGTCAGGCAAGGGTTAAAGATAGAGCTGAAGCGCAGCAAGCATTTGCCGACTTTAAGCAAGAAACCTGTGTTTTAGAACAGATGTTACCGCTAGATTTAGAGCTGTCTGTAGTGCTAGCGCGTGATGCTGAAGGCAATATTGCCGCATTCCCCACCGCTGAAAATAGTCATTTAAATGGCATACTTGATATAAGTATTGTGCCTGCACGCTGCAGTGACGTGATTAAAGCCAATGCGCAAGAGCTGGCTAAAAAGTTGGCAACACAATTGGATTATGTTGGTGTACTTGGCGTAGAGTTTTTTGTGGTGGGCAATCAATTATTAGTTAACGAGATAGCACCACGCCCACATAACTCTGGCCATTACACGGTTGATGCTTGTGTAACTAATCAGTTTGAGCAGCAAGTGCGGGTGATGACAGGCCAAGCGCTAGGTGATGCTAGTTTGCATAGCAATGCAGTAATGGTGAATATTTTAGGTGATAGCTGGCTTGCTAATAAACTTGCTGGAGAAAAAATAAATGCTCTGAAGCCCACATGGAATAAGGCGCTTGAGCATGCCAATTTAAAACTACATTTGTATGGTAAACACGAGCCACGTAAAGGCCGCAAAATGGGTCACTTTACGGTGATTGGGCAAGATAAAAAAGCCGTGCTTAATGTTGCATTAATCGCACGCAGTGAATTGAATATAGGCCTGTAAACTTTAATTGCTAAACTTAAGGTATTTAAAGAACTAGATATTTAAAGAACTGGGCTATGCAAAAAAACTAGGGCAGTAAAATTAACCCAATAAAAAAGCCGAGTTAAAACTCGGCTTTTTTATTAATTAAATGCTTTAAAACTTATTATTCAGCTTTTGCTTTTGGCGCAGCTTTAGCTTTAGCAGGTGCTGCAGCTTTTGCTGGTTTAGCCGCTACTTTTGCTTTTGGTGCTGCCTTAGCTTTAGCGGGTGCTGCTTTTTTAGCCAACATAACAGGTGCATCACCACTTAATGCTTTAATTGCAGCAGTTAAACGGCTTTTGTGACGTGCTGCTTTATTTTTATGAATAATTTTTTTGTCGGCAATACGGTCAATTACGCTAACGTTTTCTTGATAAACAACCATTGCAGCGGCCTTGTCGCCAGCTTCAACAGCTTTAATCACTTTTTTAATTGCAGTACGCAACGTAGAGCGTAATGCAGAATTATGTGCATTAACTTTAACTGATTGACGTGCGCGTTTGCGTGCTTGTGCGGTGTTTGCCATGTGTAAATTATCCTAGTGCTTTGACTAATGTAAGTTAGTGTTAATACGAAACCGTGCATAATACTGTTTTTTGTCACTATTCGCAAGATTTTTAATGATTAAATAACAAATAGCGACGATAAAATACGGCTAAGCTTTAAGCGGCGTTTTGCTGTTTAAATAAGCAGTTTTAAGTGGCCAAATGTTAAACTTAATATTAATCAAATTACAATAAAAATTAGCTGAAATTCTGCCCTTAATATTTGTACTTAAATTGCTAAAGAAGCGTTTGTATGGAAACCAAAAATAATTTTTTAAACGATAAAGTAGCCATTGTTATGTCTACCTATAATGGTGCGAAATATGTTGTAGAGCAGTTAAATGCTGTAATGCAACAAACGCATATAAACTGGCATTGCTATGTGCGTGATGACGGCTCTACTGACAACACTTTAGCCACAATTAAAGCCCATGTTGGCCATGACGATAGATTTACTTTAATTATCGATAATCAAGGTAATCTTGGTTATAACAAAAGCTACTATGCATTAATTTTATTAGCCCAAGAGCACTATATTGCACTGTGCGATCAGGATGATGTTTGGCATGCTAATAAGGTAGAAATATCGCTAAAAACATTAAAGCAGATTGAAACAACCAATAAGATTCCTGCGCTGGTGCACACCGATTCTATTGTTGTCGATAGTGATTTGAATGTAATGCAACCTAACTTTATTGGCAAGCGTGGCAATGTAAAAGGCATTAACGGCATTTTGTTTGCAAATAGTGCGCAAGGCGGCTCGGTGATGCTTAATAGCCGTTTAAAAGAAATCGCGATGCCTATAGCGGCTACGTTGCCATGTGATTATCATCTTGCTGTTATCGCTTCGCTGGTTGGGGCTAGGGCGTTTATCCCGCAAACGCTACTAAAATATCGCCAGCACAATAGCAGCATTATTGCAGTGTCAAACTCAAGCCGCTCAACTGGCAGCAAAAAATCCACTGTAAGCGAGAGCTTGCTGTTAAGTATTAAGATGTATAACAACATGAAAAATGATTTTAATCAGCTTGTTGTTACTAATCACAATCATAAAAATTTAAGTGATTATTTTTACCTATTTGAAGGTAACAATAGGTTTAAAAAACTTTTTATTATGCTTAAAAATCGCTACCCTTTTTACAGAAGAAAAGATTTCATCTCTTTTGTAACGCTACTTTTAAAAAATCAAGATTTAAAATCGCTATAATTTTATAGCTTTCAAGCACAAGGCCTTGGCATGGTGTAGATAATGCCCTAATAAGCAAAGTCGTAAACTTAGCGGCTCACAGCATGCTAAAATCACTGCAATTTTAAATTAAACCAATACATGAACCCTCTAAAAGCACCATGATTAAGCTTGAGCACTATGAATCTGCTTAAAGCTTTGGCCGCAGTTGGCAGTATGACGTTTATCTCGCGCATTTTAGGCTTTGTGCGCGATACGCTTATTGCGCGTATTTTTGGCGCAGGCATCATGACAGATGCTTTTTTTGTGGCGTTTAAAATCCCCAATTTATTGCGTCGCTTGTTTGCCGAAGGCGCATTTAGCCAAGCCTTTGTGCCAGTGTTAGCTGAGTATAAAAACCAACGCGGCCAAGCCGAAACCAAGGCGCTAATAGATCACGTAACGACTTTGTTGGGCTTGATTTTAGTTGGCGTGGCAATATTGGGCATGGTTGCAGCGCCTGCGGTTGTTTATATAAGTGCACCAGGCTTTGTGGATGAGCCAGAAAAATTTAAAATTACCGTTGATTTATTACGCATTATTTTTCCGTATATTTTCTTTATCTCACTGGTGTCACTTGCTGGCGGCGTTTTAAATACCTATAGCAAATTTAGCGTACCTGCTTTTACGCCCACTTTGCTCAATGTTTCATTTATTGTGGGCGCATTATTTTTTGCGCCATATTTTGATCCGCCAATTAAAGTGTTGGCTTGGGCGGTATTTGCTGGTGGCATATTGCAACTGGCTTTTCAGGTGCCATTTTTAATGAAAATTGGCATGTTGCCGCGTTACAAACTCAATATTAAAGACCCTGGTGTTTGGCGTATTTTAAAGCTGATGGGGCCTGCGGTTTTTGGTGTTTCAATCGCACAAATTTCATTGCTTATTAATACTATTTTTGCCTCATTTTTGGTGTCTGGTAGTGTGTCGTGGCTGTATTACGCCGATCGTCTAATGGAGTTTCCCACTGGTTTGTTAGGCGTTGCATTGGGTACTATTTTATTACCCAGCTTGGCTAAAGCTTATGCAGATAAAAGTAGCCAAGAATACTCGCAATTAATGGATTGGGGTTTGCGACTAACTTTGCTACTTGCTCTGCCCGCCGCCGTGGCGCTGGCTGTACTAGCAGTGCCTTTGGTTTCAAGTTTGTTTTTTTATGGCGCTTTTACCGAGCACGATATGTGGATGACGCGCCAAGCGCTAATGGCTTACAGCTTAGGTTTATTGGGCTTAATTATGGTTAAGGTGCTAGCGCCAGGTTTTTATGCACGGCAAAATATTAAAACGCCAGTAAAAATCGCAATTTTTACGCTTATTGCAACGCAATTAATGAATATTGCTTTTGTCTATTATCTAGATTTAAAACATGCGGGTTTAGCTTTATCTATTGGCATAGGTGCTTGTTTAAATGCAGGTTTGTTGTATTACCATTTGCGCAAAGCTAATATTTATCAACCACAGGCGGGTTGGTTGGGGTTTTTTGTCAAAATCATTTTAGCTATTGCAGTAATGGCCACCGTGCTTTACTTTGCTGCTGGCAGTGCCCAAAATTGGATTCACTATAGCCTAGGCCAGCGATTGCTTAACTTAACTGGCTTGGTTTTGTTGGGTGTGGCGAGCTATTTTGGGGTGTTAGTAATTTTAGGCTTTAGGCTAAAAGATTTTAGTCGCCGCACAGTGTCGTAGAGTATTGATTGAGCCATGCAAGTATTTAGGCATCTTCTACAGTTATCTAGCCCAGCACTAGCGCTTGCAATTGGCAATTTCGATGGCATGCATTTGGGCCATCAGGCTTTGCTGGTTAAGCTGTGTGAGCTTGCTAGCGCAAAAAACTTAACGCCAGCCGTAATGACTTTTGAGCCACATCCGCGTGAATTTTTTACACCTTTAAACGCACCTGCGCGGCTTAGTAATTTACGCGAGAAATTAGAATTTTTTGAACAAAATGGTATTAGTAAAGTGTTTGTGTGCGCCTTTAATCAACGCTTTGCACAAATAACAGCCCAAGACTTTATGCAAGAAATTTTGCGCAAAAAAATGAACGTTAATACAATATTAGTTGGCGAAGATTTTAAATTTGGCGCTAAACGCGCTGGCACAGTGGCAGATTTTAAAGCCAGTGGTTTTGATTTAATAAGCCTGCCCAGAGTTGATTTTAATTCTGAACGTATTTCTAGCACGCGTGTGCGTGATGCTCTGTTTTCTGGCAATTTAAATCTGGCCGCTCAATTGCTGGGTCGCAATTACAGCATTAGTGGCAAAGTGGTGCATGGGGCAAAACGTGGTCGCGAACTTGGCTTTCCTACTGCTAATATCCACATCAAACACGAGCGACCTGCATTAACAGGTGTATATGCGGTAAAATTAGATGGTTTGAATGCAGTGGCTAACTTAGGCGTGCGCCCAACTATTGCAGGTGTGCCCAAGTTGTTGCTAGAAGTGCATGTGCTTGATTTTAATAACGATTTATATGGCCAGCATGTGCATGTCGAATTTTTACATAAAATTCGTGATGAAATGAAATTTGAAAGTTTAGACGCCTTAAAAGCGCATATTGCAGCTGATATTACAGAGGCGAGAAATTTTTTCAACGCTGTCATTGCGACAAAGTCGGAATGAAGATAAAGATTTACTAGAGATTTAAAATGACCGAAGACGTAAACAAAGACCACAACAAATACAAAATTAACCAGCCAGAAACGCCTTTCCCCATGCGTGGTGATTTAGCTAAGCGTGAGCCTGCTTGGTTAAAACAATGGCAAGACAAAAAGTTGTATGAGCGTATTCGTGCGTCGCGAAAAGGCAAAACTAAATTCATTCTGCATGATGGCCCACCCTATGCTAACGGTGATATTCATATTGGTCATGCCGTTAATAAAATACTCAAAGATATTATTATTAAATCTAAAACCCTCAGTGGGTTTGATGCACCTTATGTGCCAGGCTGGGATTGCCATGGCTTGCCAATTGAGTTGGTGGTTGAAAAAACGCACGGTAAAGATATCGACCCTGCCAAGTTTCGTGAGCTGTGTCGCGCTTATGCGGCTGAGCAAGTTGAGCGCCAAAAGAAAGACTTTATTCGTTTAGGTGTTTTAGGTGATTGGGATAATCCATATTTGACGATGGATTTCAAAACCGAAGCCGATATCATGCGCGCTTTGGGTGAAATCTATACCAATGGTTACCTGTATCAAGGTAGCAAGCCAGTGCATTGGTGTGTGGACTGCGGTAGCGCATTGGCAGAGGCTGAGGTGGAGTATGAAGATGTAAATTCGCCTGCGATTGATGTAGGGTTTAAGGTTTTAGATAACTCCGAGATAAGAAGAATATTTTCTTTGAGAGATGTCGAGTTTAATATTTCAGTAGAAGGTAAAGCTGTATATGCGGTAATTTGGACAACTACCCCATGGACGCTTCCTGCAAACCAAGCTGTCAGCGTGAATCCAGAGTTTGAATATGGGCTTTACAGTACTGATGTTGGAGTTTTTATTCTGGCGACAGAGTTAGCAAAAACTGCTAACTCTGGAAATGATGCCCAGTCAATTATTCTTCCACCTTTGTTAGCTAGATATGGCGCAACAGTTTGTAGCCTTGTTGGTGTTTGCAAAGGTATTGATTTAAAAGGGATGCAGCTCCAACACCCCTTTGATAACCGACAAGTACCAATTATTTGTGGCGAGCATGTCACGATAGATGCAGGTACAGGCTTAGTACATACTGCTGCAGCCCATGGTAACGATGACTGGCTTGTGATGAAAGCCAATTTTCCGAATGAAAAACCACGTATCTTAATGGGTGGTGATGGCAAGTTCTTTAATAGCGATTTGGTAGAGTTTGAAGCGATTCGCGGTTTAAGTCGCCAAGATGCCAACAAAGTGATCTTGGCTAAAATGCTAGAGAGTGGCAACTTACTTGCAAGCGCGCGCTTAAATCATAGTTTTCCACATTGTTGGCGTCACAAAACGCCATTGATGCAGTTAGCCACACATCAGTGGTTTATTGGCTTGGGCCCATTAAATAATGGCGAACATGAGGCTGAGGCAACAACTCGTAAAGAGTTAATGCAGGACCATGCATTAGCAGCAGTTGGTTTAAAGAAGTGGTTAAGAGGAATTGCTGAGCAGGCTGTTGATGAAACTAAGTTTTTCCCAACTTGGGGTCGTGCGCGTTTAGAGGCAATGATTAAAAATCGCCCAGATTGGTGCGTATCGCGCCAACGCAACTGGGGCGTGCCAATGGGCTTATTTGTACACAAAGAACTTGGCTCAGTTCATCCAGAAACTCATGTTTTATTAGAGAAAGTTTGTGAGCTGGTTGAGCAGAGGGGTGTAGAAGCATGGTTTAGCCTCGATGCAGACAAATTTTTAAAGCAACACTCAACAATCGATAGTAATTTATACAAAAAAGTCACACACACCTTAGACGTGTGGTTTGATTCAGGCGCAACGCACGCGGCGGTGTTAAAACGTCGCCCTGAGCTACAATTTCCTGCGGATTTGTATTTAGAAGGTTCTGATCAGCATCGTGGTTGGTTTCAATCTAGCTTGCTTACTGGTTGCGCCATAGATGGCCGTGCGCCATATAACGCCTTGCTAACACATGGTTTTGTGGTAGATGGCGCTGGCCACAAAATGAGTAAATCTAAAGGTAATGTAGTCGCGCCACAAAAGGTGATGGATACTTATGGTGCAGATATTTTACGCTTATGGGCGGCCAGCACTGACTATTCAGGTGAGTTGACGATTTCAGATGAGATTTTAAAACGCGTTGCCGATAGTTACCGAAAAATGCGCAATACTTGCAAGTTTTTGCTAGCGAATTTGGCAGATTTTGATGCAAGCAAAGATTTATTGCCTGTTGAAAACTGGCTAGAAATCGATCGCTACGCACTGCATTTAACACACAAACTACAAACCGAAGTATTAGCCGATTATGACCGCTACGAATTTCATTTAGCGGTGCAAAAGTTAGTGAGTTTTTGCTCAGATGACTTAGGCAGCTTTTACTTGGATATTTTAAAAGACAGG
>JANMNC010000022.1:0-3635 GCA_031373695.1 Methylotenera sp.
CAAGCATTTAGTTTGCTGGTAATGGTCGAGCATCATTTTATGATTTTCACGGCCAACACCAGATTCTTTATAGCCACCAAACGCTGCGTGAGCAGGGTAGGCGTGGTAACAGTTTGTCCACACACGACCTGCTTTAATGCCACGACCCATTCTATAGGCCACAGAGCCATCACGGCTCCAAACACCAGCACCTAAACCAAAAATAGTGTCATTAGCAATAGCCAAAGCTTCAGCCTCATCTTTAAAGGTGGTTACAGCAAGCACTGGGCCAAAAATCTCTTCTTGGAACACGCGCATTTTGTTATGGCCTTTAAGTAATGTTGGCTGTACGTAATAACCATCTGCTAAATCGCCAGTCAGCATATTGCGCTCGCCGCCAATTAGTACTTCTGCACCTTCTTGCTTACCAATTTCAATGTAGTTCATGATTTTATTTAATTGGTCTTGAGAAGCTTGTGCGCCCAGCATGGTATTTAGGTCTAATGGGCTGCCTTGTTTAATGGCTTTTACGCGCTCTAATACGCGGGCAATAAATTTATCGTAGATAGATTCTTGAATAATCGCGCGGGATGGGCATGTACAAACTTCGCCTTGGTTAAACGCAAATAGCACCAAGCCTTCAATGGCTTTATCAAAGAACGCATCGTCTTCATCCATAATATCGGCAAAGAAAATATTAGGTGATTTGCCACCCAACTCTAATGTAGCTGGAATCAAGTTGCTGGCAGCCGCTTGTGCAATAGCGCGGCCAGTAGCAGTTGAGCCTGTAAAGCCAATTTTAGCAATACGTTTGCTGTTTGCTAGCGGTGCGCCTACTTCGCGACCATAACCGTTAACAATATTAATGACGCCAGGCGGTACTAAATCGCCGATCACTTCCATTAGTATTAAAATACTAATAGGCGTGAATTCTGCTGGTTTTAATACCACGCAGTTACCTGCTGCCAAAGCTGGTGCTAGTTTCCAAGCAGCCATTAAAATTGGGAAGTTCCAAGGGATAATTTGACCAACAACGCCTAACGGCTCGTGAAAGTGATAAGCCACTGTATCGTGATCAATCTCACTGATACCGCCTTCTTGCGCGCGAATAGCACCAGCAAAATAACGGAAATGGTCAACCGTTAATGGAATATCAGCATTCATGGTTTCGCGAATCGGTTTGCCATTATCAATGGTATCAGCAGTTGCAATCAACTCAAGATTTGCTTCAATACGATCTGCAATTTTAAGCAGAATATTAGAACGCTCAGTGGTTGATGTTTTGCCCCAAGCTTCTGCTGCAGCATGTGCTGCATCTAAAGCTAATTCAACATCTTCTGCGCTTGAGCGAGCTGCCTTAGTATAGTTTTTACCTGTTATAGGAGAAATAACATCAAAATATTCACCTTTTACAGGGGCAACCCACTTACCACCAATGAAATTTTCATATTGTGATTTATAGGAAATTTTTACACCCATACCTTTTAGTAAATCTAAACTCATGCTAACTCCTCTAATTTATCGCTAGTTAATGTAGTATTTCTATCCATAAAGCCGCATTGCATCGTTGCTTTTTTTGTCATAGTAGAATCACCCGCAATTTTGCCAACTCTATGCCTGTAAAGGCTCTTAACCTTATTTGCTAAAGTTTAAGCTCGGCCTAAACAATAAACCTTAGTTGCGTGTAAATCAAGCATCTATAGATATTTCGTTTAATATTTATTGTATTAATGATTTGCTTGCTTAATATTATTTAATTAGATGTGGCAACTAAACTAAATTAATTTTTATTAGCATCTATAGCTAACATTTAATGCTTGCGATATAGTTTGGGCATTACAAATAAAAACATTATTTTGTGTGAATAATAACTTTAATTTATGCCTAATTTGACCACTACATTTGGTGTATCAACAAGAGAGTTTTGGCACAATATTAGCCACCCAACAGATGCTAGCTTAGGTAAAGCCATTCTTATGTTTTTGGTGTTTGCCGAAAGTTTGGTGTGTATGTTTTGGATATATACGCTTTCAGGTCTTGGCGAGGGTTATGCGCTAATGGCCGCAGTACCATATGCTTATATTATTGTTTCTTATTTAAGTTTACTGATATTTTACCGCACGCAAAAGTTTGAGTATTTTACCTTTACACAACTCGTGATGTTGTTGGTGATGCCATTCTTTATGCAATGGGCCATAGGTGGATACGAGGCTTCTAGCGGTATCGCTATATGGGCCATACTGTCTCCCATAGGCGCACTCATGATATTAGGCACTAAGCAATCTACCCCATGGTTTGTATTGTTTGCGCTGCTGGCTGTATTGTCTTGGAAATTAAACTATCTTTTTGCTGGCAATTCACTGCCGATTCCACTACATATTAAAGATACATTTTTTCTCATGAACATCATGGGTACAGCCTGTATTTTGTACGCGGTAATGCGCTATTTTCAGAGTCAAAAAGAGCGTACCTTGCATGAGCTAGAGCTGGAGCAGGCAAGGTCAGAAAAGTTATTGCTTAACATTCTGCCTAAATCGATTGCCAATCGTTTAAAAGATAATGACATGCGTATTGCAGATAGCCACGAAGCGGTGACAATTTTATTTGCCGATATTGTGGATTTTACTAAAATGACTGCCAGCATGCCACCTGCAGAGCTGGTTGATTTATTAAGCCAATTATTTTCTAGATTTGACCTGCTGGCGGAACAGTTGGATTTAGAGAAAATTAAAAATATAGGTGATGGTTATATGGTGGTTAGCGGCGCACCTATTGATAATGATGATCATGCCAACGTTATTGCGCAATTAGCTTTAAAAATGCAACAAGAACTAGCGCTATTTAATAGCCAAACGGGCAAGCAATTGCAAATGCGTATCGGTATCAGTAGCGGGCCAGTGGTTGCAGGTGTTATTGGCACTAGCAAGTTCGCTTATGATATTTGGGGTGATTCTGTGAACATGGCCAGCCGTATGGAAAAAACAGGTTTGCCTGGCGCCATTCAGGTTAGCGAATCGAGCTACCTGCTATTAAAACAAAGCCACCAACTAGAACACCGTGGCTTAATGCAGGTAAAAGGCAAGGGCGAAGTTAATACTTATTTGCTTAAAGCCTAGTTAATGCCGAGCGAGTAAAGCTTTGGTCATATTTGGCACATAGATTATAATCTCACGCCTGCGGTAAGCAATGCGGAGAGATGTATGAGCGGTTTAAGTTACCACCCTGGAAAGGTGGCACAGAGTTTACTCTGTCGAGGGTTCGAATCCCTCTCTCTCCGCCAAAATTAACTTTAGCGCAGGTGTTAAAACAGCCGCTTTAAATCAAAACTAACTTAAATTAAAACCAGATTAAATCTAATCAGGTTAAATCAAAACCAAGTTAAATCACTAATTAGTGAAAATATTCAATTTCGCTTAGATCTTCTTCAGGTGCTAAGCCCTTAATGTTGGCCTTAACTTCACCATCGGCTTCATAAAACTCATCAAATTCTTCACCTGCTAAATCCTCTAGCATTTGATCTAACAATTTAATTTTATCTACACTTTTTGTTGTTGTACTAGACATATTAAACCTAACCTTTCACCATCATTAAACCAGCAAATTGCTAGTAATGAAGTATTAGCATTTAGTATGCCAATATTTTTTAACGGTAAGAT
>JANMNC010000038.1:0-8937 GCA_031373695.1 Methylotenera sp.
ACCAGCTTTACCGAGCTACGCCGCGAAGGCTTGGATTGTGAGCGTTGGAACATGCTTAACCCAGAAAAACCGCAACGTGTAAATTATGTAGCCGAGTGTTTAAAAGATGCAAAAGGCCCAGTTGTCGCCTCAACTGATTACATGAAGAGCTTTGCTGAACAGATTCAACGTTTTGTGCCAAATAAATTTGTAGCTCTTGGCACTGACGGCTATGGCCGCTCTGATAGCCGAGAGGCATTACGTAATTTCTTTGAGGTAAACCGCTATTACGTCACCGTGGCTGCACTAAAAGCTTTATCTGATGAAGGTAAATTGCCCGCAGCTAAAGTACTTGAGGCGGTTAAAAAATATAAATTGGATTCAAACAAGCCAAATCCAACGACTGTTTAATGTTTAAATTAAGGCCTGCTGGCTGGAGTTAACAATGAGTTTACAAGATGTTTTAGTACCTGATATTGGTAATTTTGATTCAGTTGATGTAATTGAAGTACTGGTTAAAGCAGGCGATACCATTGCCAAAGATGATTCGCTATTAACAGTAGAATCTGACAAAGCTTCGATGGATATTCCTGCGCCATTTGCTGGCGTGGTAAAAGAAGTTAAAATTAATGTGGGTGATAAAATTGCGCAAGGGCACTTAATTTTAACTTTAGAGGCCGCTTCTGCAGCCGAAAGCAAGCCTGCTGAGGTAAAACCTGCGCCAGTTGCTGAGGCACCAAAAGCGGCACAAGCCACTACAAACTCTATTGCACAGCCTATACCAGAGCCTAGCCGCCCTGCCCCAGCACCACCAAAACAAGTGCAGCCAGCGCACCAACCTTTACCAGTAGGTGAAAGCGTTGTCGTTAATGCTGGGAAAGCATCGCATGCCAGCCCATCTGTGCGGAAATTTGCACGCGAACTTGGCGTTAACTTAGCCTTTATAAGTGGCAGCGCACCAAAAAACCGTATCGTGCAAAGTGATATTCAAGCTTTTGTAAAAGCTGAGTTAGCAAAACCACGCTCTGAAAATATGGGTGCAGGCCTTGGTAGCTTGGCCACTCTGCCAATGCCAGTTATTGATTTCAGTCAGTTTGGCGAAATTGAAAGCAAACCGCTATCGCGTATTAAAAAAATATCAGGTGCAAATTTACATAGAAACTGGGTCACTGCTCCACACGTTACGCAATTTGATGAGGCAGACATCACCGATTTAGAAGACTTCAGAAAATCAATGCAAGCCGAAGCTGAAAAACGTGGTGTGAAACTTACGATGCTGGCATTTTTAATTAAAGCTTCTGTTAACGCACTAAAAGCTTACCCTAACTTTAATTCATCGCTTGCACCAGATGGTGATAGCTTAATTTTAAAAAACTACTTTAATATTGGCTTTGCCTGCGACACACCAGACGGCCTAGTAGTGCCTGTGGTTAAAGACGTACAGCAAAAAGACGTATTAGATATTGCACGTGACTTAGGTGAGCTTTCAATGAAAGCCCGCGAACGCAAATTAAAAATAGAGGAAATGCAAGGCGGTTGCTTTACCATTTCTAGCCTAGGCGGCATTGGCGGCACTATGTTTACACCGATTATTAACTGTCCAGAAGTCGCAATTTTAGGCGTATCACGCTCAAGTATGCAGCCTGTATATGATGCCAAAACCAAGGCTTTTGAGCCGCGTTTAATCTTGCCAATGTCACTTTCGTATGATCACCGCGTAGTGGATGGCGCAGATGGCGCGCGCTTTACCAGTCACATGCGCATGATGTTAAGCGATGTACGTAGGTTGCTACTTTAGTACTATTGATTGTAAGCTTTAAAATGGCAAGTGACAGTAGCGGCAACCAACTCGTATCGAGCGATTCGGTAAAACTGATTAAAGATTTTAAAGTAAATGTCACTTTGGTTACTTTAAAGCGCGGCACAGTAGTTAAAAATATTCGCCTAACCGATGACTAACAAGAAGTGGAATACAACGCGGACAAAGTTAAAGGCTTAGTACTAAAAACCTGCCTTTTGAAAAAGACTACCGCTTTTTTGAATCATCTTATTGATAGAAATAATGGAAATTTATGCTTGAAATATTAGTCCCCGATATTGGCAATTTTGAAAGTGTCGATATTATTGAAATTCTAGTTAAAGTGGGTGACACCATTGCGGTGGACGACTCGCTCATTACAGTGGAATCAGATAAAGCATCGATGGATATTCCATCATCGCACGCAGGTAAAGTGCTAGAAATAAAAGTAAAAGTGGGCGACAAAATAGCTAAAGGCTCTCTGGTTTTGATGCTAGAAACCGCGCAAACTACCACTGAAAATACTGCAAAAATAGAAGATGCACCAGCAGTAAACCATGCAGCCGAAACCACTACGCCAGAAGCCACACCAATACTGGCTTCTGCGGCATCGATAAGCATATCCAATGCCGATTTACAAACACAGGTCGTTGTTTTAGGTAGCGGCCCTGGTGGCTATACAGCCGCTTTTCGTGCAGCAGATTTAGGCTTAAAAGTGGTGTTAATCGAGCGTTATTCAACGCTAGGTGGCGTCTGTTTAAACGTTGGTTGCATTCCATCGAAAGCGCTTTTGCACACAGCAAAAGTGATTACCGAAGCAGAAGATTCAGCGCATCACGGTGTTTCGTTTAGCAAACCCAATATAGATTTAATCGCCTTAAAAAACTGGAAAAACAACGACGTAGTGGCCAAACTCACTGGCGGTTTAGCGCAAATGGCCATGCAGCGTGGTGTAACAGTGGTGGTTGGCTATGGCCAATTTACATCGGCAAATACGGTTTCGGTTAAAGTGGCTAACGGCACAGCGACTACGGTTGCATTTGAACACGCAATTATTGCTGCAGGTTCACAAGCCACTAAATTCCCAGGCGCTCCTACAGACGCAAATGGAAAAACAGATGATCGCATAATGGACTCTACAGGTGCGCTTAAATTAGATGATATACCCAAGCGTTTACTGGTGATTGGCGGCGGTATTATTGGCTTAGAGATGGGTACAGTTTACGATGCACTTGGTAGCAAAGTAAGCGTAGTAGAGTTTACCGATGGTTTAATTCAAGGTTGCGACCGTGATTTAGTACGCCCACTGCAAAAGCGCATGGAAAAACGCTTTGAAAGCATTATGCTATCGACAAAAGTAGCAAAAATGGAAGCCAAAAAAGATGGTATTCATGTGAGCTTTGAAAGTGTTGATAATGCAGGTGAGCAAGCACCAAAAGAGGTTCAAATTTACGATCGTGTTTTAGTGTCTATCGGCCGTCGTCCCAATGGACTAAATATTGGCGCAGAATTAGCTGGCGTTGCGGTAGATGCGCGTGGCTTTATTGCTGTTGATAAGCAAATGCGTACTAATGTGCCGCATATATTCGCCATTGGCGATATTGTTGGCCAACCGATGTTAGCGCACAAAGCCACGCATGAAGGCAAAGTGGCGGCTGAAGTGATTGCAGGCCATAAAGTTGAGTTTCAAGCGGCATGCATCCCTTCTGTAGCCTACACCGACCCAGAAATTGCATGGGCGGGCGTGACAGAGCTTGATGCCAAAGCCAAGGGTATTGAGATTGAAAAGGCCAGCTTTCCATGGGCTGCTAGCGGACGGGCGCTTGCCAATGGCCGTACCGATGGGTCGACAAAATTGATTTTTGATAAAACCACACATCGCTTAATTGGTGCGGGTATTGTGGGTGTGAACGCTGGCGAGTTACTAGCAGAAGCGGTTTTAGCCATTGAAATGGGTGCCGATGCACACGATTTAGGCTTAACTATTCATGCGCACCCTACCTTATCCGAAACCATCTGCTTTGCGGCCGAGATGAAAGAAGGTACGATCACTGACTTGTTTATTAAAAAACGTTAAGTATTAGCTAAGCTTATTATGGCCACTGACTTTTTAGTCAAATTACAAAAATTATTGCCAAAAGACAGCGTTTTTACCGACCCTGTTGATTGTTACGCCTACGCTTACGATAACTCGCGTAATTATCACAATCCAATCGCCGTTGTTTTTCCTCTCAATACTGAGGAAGTACAAGCGGTGATTTTGCTTTGTAATACCCATAAAGTTCCAGTTGTACCACGTGGGCGCGGCACTGGCACGGCAGGTGGTAGCGTGCCTGAGGCTGGTGGCGTGGTTATGTCGCTAGAGCGCATGCAAAAAATAATCAGCATTGATGGTGATAATCGCATGGCGATTATTGAGCCTGGTGTGCTAAATCAAACCTTACAAGATGCGGTTAAACCTGTTGGATTTTTTTGGCCACCTGACCCATCTAGTGCCGCTTATTGCAGTATTGGCGGCAACTTAGCTACCTGTGCTGCTGGGCCGCACGCAGTAAAATATGGTGTGGCGCGTGACCATGTGCTGGGCCTAAAAGCGGTAACTGGCAATGGCGATATTATAAAAACAGGCTGCTACACCAGCAAAGGCGTGGTTGGCTACGATTTAACTCGCTTAATTGTTGGCAGCGAGGGCACGCTAGCCGTGATAACTGAAGCCACGCTCAAACTCACCCCTTTACCTAAACACACGGGCGGCTTAACCGCAGAATTTATTGATACTTACAGCTGCGCCAAGGCCATTGCCGCAATTATGGCGCAACCTTACACACCAAGTGCGCTTGAGTTTTTAGATAACGGCGCATTAAACCTTATACGCGGTCGCCACAAAAATTTGCTGCCAGAAAACGCCAAGGCGTATTTAATGATTGAAGTAGATGGCTCCAACCAAGAAATTATTGAAGCAACCGAGGCTATTTTGCAAGCTTGCCAGGTGGATGGCTTAATAGAAGCCAAGCCCGCGCCAGATACCAAAGCTTTATGGGCGGCACGCAAAGCGTTATCGCCATTATTAAAAGACATTGCGCCTAAAAAAATCAATGAAGATATTGCTGTACCCGTATCGCACTTGCCAGAGCTATTAACAGGCTTAGAAAAACTAAGCGCGCAATACCAAATTAGCAACGTTAATTTTGGTCATGCTGGCAATGGCAATATTCATGTAAATTTATTGGTTAACCCAAACGATGCAGATGAAATGAAGCGTGCTTATGCCTGCTTAGACGAGATATTTAGTTTGGTGTTATCGCTGCAAGGCACGCTATCTGGCGAGCATGGTGTTGGCATGGCTAAACGGCCGTTTGTATCGCGCGAAATTGATGCAACGACGATGGCCTTAATGAAATCGCTTAAGTTAACGTTTGACCCAAACAATATTTTAAACCCAGGTAAACTTTTTCCTTAAACGCTTTTAATGCTTTACATTAAAGCCTTGTTTTAAATCGACTTAACACCCCGAGCAAAGAGTAATGCTCTGCAAGCCACATAACTATTGGCACACAGAGCACATGTTTAAATGGCTTAACTAATACCTTAAGTTTTAAGGGCAAGCAGCAGGCTTTAAATCTGTGCCCAAAAACTCTGGTGTAATTTTTTGTAGCGCAAGTGCTGCATCTGCAGTAACCGCTTTAATCAGCAAGCTAGATATATTTTTACCTGGGCTACGTAATGCTTTGGTAGCACCCTTCACACCTTTGGCTTGCAAGTCGTTTAGCAAATTTGTGGCTAATTGCTCATCTTGAAAAAGCCCAAACGAGATAGCATTGCGCCACTGCGAATCTTGCACAATAAACAACTCACCCACGCCAAAAGCTCTAATCTCATCGGCTTTATCTTGCGCTAATTGCGCACTTTTTAATGGTGGATAATAAACCCAAAAACGTCTATCGGCTTGAACAGTGCTGGCTTGTTGCGTCACACTTTCTAAATTAAGCTTTACCAAAGCCACTTGTGCCGATGGCAAATTACTGGCGCTAAAACTACCCCACTCGTAACAAGTTGTCGCAGCAGGCAAGTCGGTATCTGCAACTGACATTTCAACAGCCACCGGCGCAACTTTTTTAGGCATGGCATTTAATTCTAACGGTGATAACACTTTTAATTTTTCTGGATTAATCGCTTTATTAGCAACTACCTGTTGGGGCGCAATTAAATCTATATTAAAGTAAACCAACAAAGCCACATTCACTAACACTAAAAGCCACAACAACCATTTCATACGCATTCTCTTTCTAGTAAAACCAAGCCTTGCAATACAAGGTGAGGTGCAAGATAAGGCGTAATGATAACCTGTTTTTGTTGTGCTTTTAAAGCTTCCATTAGTTTGTCGGCATCACCGCCAGTCATCATCAATTCAAGCAAATTACCATGCTTTGTTTGCATGCGATTGAGCATTAACATAATGGCGCCGATAGCTGCATTCATACAGCCCGTTTCAATAGCGTTTTGTGTGTTATTTGGAAATGCAACAAATTCACCATAATCCACCTCTAAATTGGCGGTATTGCTACTTAGCGCAGCGCGCATTAGGCGTAGCCCAGGCATGATAGTACCGCCCAAAAAAACACCTTTTTCGTCCAACACATCTATGGTAATTGCTGTGCCCGCATTCACTACTATTGTTGGCTTATGGGTGGTGTGCCATGCAGCAATCACAGCTGCCCAGCGGTCTGAGCCTAGTTTTTCTGGTTGATTATAATCATTGCTTACACCACATGCTTTGGGGCTTGGCGTAATAAAACAGATATTAAGTGGTGATAATAATTGCACCAGCTGTTGTGCGATGGCATTGCCTGCCACGTTGGCAACCACTACTTTATTAACTTGTTTGGCCGCTTGCAATAACCCAGATTGCGCAAGTTCAGCATTTAAACAAGCGTCAAAATAACTTAATGCGCCCGAACCTTCACCCGCACATTTAGCCAATGCCCATTTTGTGCGCGTATTACCAATATCAATAACTAGCATCATAAAACACCGCGCAAGCTAATCTCGCCAGCAGAAAAACGCTGTAGCCCAAGTGCCGTATCTACCAGCAAAATACCATCATCGGCCACACTGTTTACCACACCAATAACCTCTGTGCCATTAGGTAGCAACATGCGTACAGGCTTGTTATGATAAGCATGGTAGCTTAACCACTCATCACGCAAGCCAATAAAACCGTGCACTTCAAAGCCGCTTAAAACATTGGCTAAATGCTTTAAAAGCACACCTAAAAGCACGTTTTGATTAATAGAATTAACATAGATACTTGCTAAATCTATAGCAGGCTGGTCTATGCTTTCAAGCACATTTTTAGGCAAATTTAAGTTAATGCCCACGCCAATCACCGCAGCACTTGGGCCATCCATATCACCTTGCAACTCAATTAAAATGCCTGCCAACTTTTTAGCCTGCTGATTTTTATCTAAAACCAATATGTCATTTGGCCACTTAAGCTGCGCGCTACCAACACCCAACTCTTGCAATGCGCGTATTAACGCCACACCCACTGCCAAACTTAAGCCAGATAAAGCCGCAGCGCCACATTGAAAGCGCCAAAGCAGCGAAAAAGTTAAGCTAGCCCCCAGTTGTGAAACCCAAGCACGCCCTCGCCTGCCTTTGCCTTTAGTTTGAATATGCGCCGCCACACAACTAGCATGCGCCGCATTTTTTTGCTGCATTAAATAAGTATTAGTAGAGGCCACTTCATTTAAAATAGTTAAATCGAACCAAGCACGCTGCTCACCAATGGCAGTTAACGCTAAGTTTTTATCTAACAATTCAATAGCTTGTGGTAATTTATATCCACGGCCACGTACACAAAAAATGGTAACGCCTAAGGCTTGCGCGTGTTGAATAGCGTTCCAGATAGTGGCACGCGTTACTTTAAAATGCTGGGCCAGTGCTTCGCCAGAGTGAAACTGGCCATCGGCCAAGTGTTGCAAAACAGGAAAAGTAAGTTGACTCATTTAGTTGAATTTTATCACAGGGCTGAACTCCGACACATTCTGTCATTGCAACGAAAATCCAAATTCAGTGACTTTAAAATGATTAAAAAAGACGCTAGATTTCGAATCTCAATGGAATGACAAAAATTACAGTGTAAAATATAGATAAATAATTTGAGATTGCATGATGTCAGCAGAAAAAGAACCCATTCCACTTGGCTCTAATTTTATTCGAGCGATTGTTGAAAAAGATTTAGAGCAAGGCGTTTACGCCAGCCGCCAATGGGCTGGCAGCCCAGGCGATGCTACACACCAAAGTACAGGCCAAATAGATACCGCAAAAATCCGCACGCGCTTTCCGCCAGAGCCTAATGGTTATCTACATATTGGTCATGCTAAAAGTATATTTTTAAACTTTGGCCTAGCACGCGATTACGCTGGTACATGCCACTTGCGCTTTGATGACACCAACCCTGAAAAAGAAAGCCAAGAGTATGTAGATAGCATTAGCGATGCCGTGCAATGGCTTGGTTTTAATTGGCAAAATAACAAAGAAAGTAATTTGTATTTTGCCAGTAACTATTTTGATTTTATGTACCGCGCTGCAGAAAGCTTGATCGAAAATGGGCATGCCTATGTAGATAGCCAAACTGCAGATGAAATGCGTATTACACGTGGCACGCTGACAGAAGCTGGTAAAAACTCACCTTGGCGCGATCGCACTGTGGCTGAAAATCTCACCTTATTCCGTGAGATGCGCGATGGCAAGCATGCCGATGGTAGCTTGGTGCTACGTGCCAAAATTGACATGGCATCGGCCAATATTAACTTGCGTGACCCTGCTATCTATCGCGTTCGCCGCGCACATCATCACAATACGGGTGATAAATGGTGCATTTACCCAATGTACACGTTTGCACACCCTATTGAAGATGCGCTAGAACAAATTACCCACTCCATCTGCACGCTAGAGTTTGAAGATCAACGACCGTTTTACGATTGGTTGTTAGAGCGGCTTGCAGAAGCAAAACTATTAGCGCATCCATTACCTAAACAGTATGAATTCGCGCGGTTAAACCTCAGTTATGTGGTGCTTTCTAAACGTAAACTGATTCAATTGGTAGAAGAAAAACATGTAAACGGCTGGGATGATCCACGCTTGCCAACGCTGGC
>JANMNC010000082.1:0-9328 GCA_031373695.1 Methylotenera sp.
AAACCACTAGCCATTAAGCTTAGTAAAATTGAACTTGGGCCGATAAATGGTACAACTTTTACGCCTTTTTGATGCGCCAATGCTACCAGCTTTGCACCTGGATCGGCCACACCAGGGCAGCCTGCATCTGACATTAAGCCAATATCTTTACCTGCTAATAACGGTGCCAATAGTGCGGCAACGTCTTTATCTAGCGTGTGCTCGTTAAGCAAATTTAACGTGAGTTCGCGCACAGGTTTGGCGGTTTTAATGGCGCTTAAAAATTGGCGGGCAGTTTTCTCGCTTTCTACTACAAAATGCTCAAGAATCTGCGCAGTTTTAATCACATCTGGCGGTAAGCTTGTGGGCAAAAGCGCAGCGATGTTGTCGTCGCCTAGCGTAACAGGGATAAGGTACAGCGTGCCGTATGAAGTATTTATAGCCATGTTGATATTGTACGCAATTTAAAATAGGCCGTCATTGTGAGCCTAAGTTTTATTTGGACGAAGAATCTACAATACTGTGACACTTTGCCGAATTGTTTGCTAGGCCCAGAATGACGGTTAAATGATGTTATTAGTCGTTGAGTTACATGTAAACGTATGCCCTGCAGGCCGCATGGGTATTGGCTTGCAGGGCATATAAAATCACTAATTAAACTAATGTTTACAACTTGCTAAGCGTTTATCTTACTAATACTTAACTTGCGCCCTGTAAGTAAGCGTAGCTTTACCTTCTGCAGGAATCTCAATTTTCCACACGGCTAAATGGCTATTAGCTTTGCTGTGCGGATGGCTTTCATTGAGTATTTTCCAATCGCCGCTAATAGGCTCGTGCACAGTTACTGTTACCTTTTCTTTTTTGGCATTTTTAAGCGTTAACTCAATGGCGGTTTCGTACAAGTTATTGTGTTTTGTGGGGCGTGGCATTACTTTAAAATCGGTTTGTTTTTTGTCTGCGGTTACGTCAAACGATTCGCCTAGTTTTAAGCGCACACTTTCATTTTTAGGGGTGTGGTCAATATTATCTTCTCCAACAAATTGGGCGTTACCTTGGCTATCTTTTTTGTATACGCGTAATATGCCTTTGGGTAGCGGCATACCAAGTTTGCTGGCTTCTTTGTTATCAAACTCAATAAAAACGCCTACTTTCATCTTGGTGCCAATTTCGCCATATTGGCCTTGATAATAGTAATCGGCTCCAGTTAATAACAGCTCTTTACGCACAGGCACGCCACTGGCAGAAAGTAGGGCAACTTGTTTGGTTTGATTTTCGGCAATAGTGGTTAGCCTATCCATGGTGTATAAATGGTATTCCAGCAGCGATTCCTCAGCCATTGGCGCGGCGGCATCAGCAGCCATGCTTTCCATGCGCATGGTTTTAACCATTGGCCGCATGTTTTGTTGCACACGGTTTACATCGCCTGCTACCAGTTGTAATTTAGCATTTTTATAACTGGCGCCACTGGTGTTGGTAAGCGTAACCCAGCCAGATAAATCGAGTTTATCTTCTTTATCGTTTAACTCAGCCACGTAATCGGCTTTCCAGCCCAAGCCACCGGTTAAATAGCTTAGCTCAACGGTTTGATCTAGCGCACCTTTATTATTGATTTGGGTCACCAAAGTTGGCCTATCTCTGAGATTTTCTGGCACATCGTCATACACAATACGCCCTGGCGTACCAGTTTCTATGCGGTTACCCACTTTCATCACAACGCCATTATTGGCAGATAATACGGTAGCTTGTTCGACCGTTTCTACGCCTGTGGTGGGGTGCACTTTTACTAAACCTACGGTTTTACCCACATATTTTTCTAGCAATTTTTGTGGTGTAAGCAAATCAAAATCAAAGTTTTGCTCTAGTAACATAAGGCTGCCAGGGGCATTTATACTTCTTAAAAGCGCTGTTTCTGGGCGAATTTGCGCACTTACATCACGTATTGCCAGTGCGTTTAAGCCAGTTTTAAGCTTTAACTTACGGGTGTCTTTTACTAGCGCTAAATCGCCGTTGTAAATGGTTACTGCAACGGTTTGCTGGTCACTTAAAGTACTTCTAATTTCATCACTGGTGTTTTCCACAGCTAGCGCTCCCGTCGATAAAATGCTGGCTAAAACTAAAACGCTTGTACGACGTTTAAACATGTAAGTCTCCGATATAAAGATGATAGCTAAATGTTGTTAGCTAACGTTATTACACTAGATTACGCTGACACCTTCATTATTAAGCATGCTAATTAGCTTAATAAGTGGCAGACCAATGAGCGCATTTGGGTCTTCGCCTATCATGCGTTCCATTAGTGCAATGCCTAAACCTTCAGATTTAGCGCTACCTGCGCAGTGGTAAGGCTGTTCTTTATTCAGATAATTTTCAATTTGCGCATCTGTTAGTTGCCTAAAACGCACTAAATAAGGCACTACTTCGGCTTGCATGTTATCTGTTGCGGCATTGTATAAACAAAGTGCGCTATGAAAAGTGACTTCCCGCCCACGCATCATTTGTAGTTGCTTGGTAGCGTTGTGATGGTTTAGTGGCTTGCCAAGCTGTTCGCCATCTAGGGTGGCTACTTGATCGCAACCTATCACTAAGGCGTGTGGGTGTGTGCTACCAATTTTCTTGGCTTTTAGTTGCGCTAATCTTAAAGCAGTTTCATATGGCTTTTCGTCAGGCAATGGCGTTTCATCTACTTTTGGTGAAATGCTACTAAAAGGAATTTGCAGCTTTTGCAGCAGCTCACGCCGATATTGAGAAGATGACGCTAATATTAAAGTTTGTTTCATAGGCCCTATAAAATCAAAAAAGCCGACAGCGTATTACTGTCGGCTTGTGTTAAGTTGCTAATAAAAAATCCTAGACATTAGTCAGGTTGAATTTCAAGCAGCGATTCATCAGGGGTTACGGTGTCGCCTTTACTCACGTGCACAGCAACCACAGTACCCGTTTTTGAGGCTTGTATTTCATTTTCCATTTTCATGGCTTCTATCACTAAAACGCCATCACCAGCATTTACTTTATCACCCACTGCAACTTTAACCGCCACAATAGTGCCTGGCATGGCTGTTGTTACACAGCCTGCGTGATGCGGGCGAGGGCGGCCATTGGCAGTTGAGCCTGATTTTTTCTTAGCTTTACCACCATTGCTTACGCCGCTGCCTAATACTTCTACTTCAGATAGTGTTTCAACAATGACTTCTTCAGCAATGCCATCTACCGACACGTAAAATGGACGCTGTTCTTCACCAGCATGGCCACTGCCAGTAAGTTTAATATGAAATGTTTCGCCATGTAGCGTTACTTTAAACTCGTTTGGAGCATAACGCGCAGCACCCGTATTGGCCGATTCTTTGGTTAATAAAGCATCAGGTTTTAGGCTGCCAGCATTGCGTTCTTGCAGAAAAGTTTTACCAATATCTGGAAACATGGCATAAGTTAAAACATCTTCCTCAGATTGTGCAATGCGATCAGATTCTATTTGTAGCTTGGCCATTTCTGGCTCTAATAAATCTGCTGGGCGGCAGGTAATTACTTCAGCATTGCCCACAGCCAACTGTTTCACTTGCGCATTAACAGGGGCAGGCGATTGGCCGTATTGGCCCATTAAATAATTTTTTACTTCATTGGTTACTGATTTATAACGCGAACCCGTCATTACGTTTAACACGGCTTGTGTACCCACAATTTGTGAGGTTGGCGTAACTAATGGCGGGTAACCTAAATCTTCACGCACGCGCGGAATCTCGGCTAACACTTCATCCATGCGGTCTAGTGCGCCTTGTTCTTTAAGCTGATTAGATAAGTTTGAAATCATGCCACCTGGCACTTGATTCACTAAAACACGCGTATCTACGCCAGTAAAATCACTTTCAAATTGCCAGTATTTTTTACGCGTTTCACGCAAATAAGCAGTAATTTCTTGCAGTTTAGCTAAATCTAAACCCGTGTCGTATTCAGTGCCTTTTAGTGCGGCAACGATACTTTCAGTGCTAGGATGGCTAGCACCTTCGGCAAAAGAAGAGTTGCAGGTATCAATAATAGAGGCGCCATTTTCAACACTTTTTAGCATTACCATGCTGGCCAAGCCAGATGTGGCATGGCTGTGCACATGTATAGGCAAGTTAACAGCTGCTTTAAGCGCTTTAACTAAATCTGTTGCCACTTGCGGCGTTAATAAGCCCGCCATATCTTTAATACCAATACTATCAGAGCCCATGCTTTCTAGCTCTTTGGCCATTGCAACAAAGTAGGCAATATCGTGCACAGGGCTGGTTGTGTATGAAAGCGTGCCAATAGCATGTTTTTTTACTTTTTTAACCGCATTAATTGCTTCGCGCAAATTACGCGTATCGTTCATCGCATCAAAAATGCGGAATACATCAACGCCGTTATCGGCCGATTTTTGTACAAATGCATGCACTACGTCATCAGAATAATGGCGATAGCCTAGCAAATTTTGGCCACGCAATAACATGTTAATTTGGCTATTTGGCAGGGCTTTACGCAGTTTTGTTAAACGCTCCCACGGATCTTCTTTAAGGTAGCGTACGCAGGCATCAAAAGTTGCACCGCCCCAAGCCTCTAGTGACCAAAAGCCAATTGCATCTAATTTACTGCAAATTGGCAGCATATCTTCAGTGCGCAAGCGCGTAGCAATCATCGATTGATGGCCATCGCGTAAAACCAATTCAGTAAGGTGTATTTTAGCCATAATGTTATTCTTTACTTTAACTTAATTATTTAAATAATTGTTTTAATTAAATTGTTTGGTATTTATAATACCAATCTAAATGCCCTAAACTTGCTTAAATACCCTCATGCGCCGCAATTGCTGCCGAAATAGCCGCAGCAATCAGTTCGGGTGGCAGCTCCGTTGCGTAGTTGGTTAATTCCGGGTGCGTTTCTACAAAGCTAGTATTAAATTCTGCATTTTTAAAATCTGGGTGTTTCATAATTTCTTGATAATAATGAATCGTTGTTTTAACACCATATACCACCATGTCCCCCAAAGCACGACGACCACGCTCTACAACACCTTCCCAATCTAATGCCCAAACCGTTAACTTGGCGCACATAGAATCATAATAAGGCGGAATCACATAACCTGTATAAATGGCTGCATCCATGCGCACACCTGGCCCACCTGGCGAGTAGTAGCGAGTAATTTTACCAAAACTGGGTAAAAAATCATTTTTAGGATCTTCGGCATTAATGCGATATTCCATCGCAAAGCCACGAAAGCTAATTTCACTTTGTTTATATTGCAGTGGCAAGCCATAAGCAATGCGGATTTGCTCTTGCACAATATCAACACCTGTAATGGTTTCGGTTACTGTGTGCTCAACTTGTAGACGCGTATTCATTTCCATAAAATAAAACGTATTATCTGAATCTAGCAAAAACTCAACCGTACCAGCGTTTTCGTAACCCACCGCTTTAGCCGCTTTTACGGCCAAACCGCCAATATAGTCGCGTTGGGCTTGGCTCAACTGGGGAGAGGGTGCAATTTCGATAAGTTTTTGATTGCGGCGTTGAATAGAACAGTCGCGCTCAAATAAATGAATCACATTGCCTTGGCTGTCACCAAGCACTTGTACTTCAATATGGCGTGGATGCACTACACACTTTTCTAAAAACACCTCAGGTTTTCCAAAGGCCTTACTCGCCTCACTAATTACACGATCATAATTGGTGAGTAAATCTTTCTCGCTGTCACAACGTCTAATGCCGCGCCCACCACCACCATTAGTGGCTTTAAGCATCACTGGGTAGCCAATTGTGCCAGCCAATTTAACGGCTTCTTCTAAGTTTTCTAGGTTGCCATCGCTACCAGGTGTACATGGTATACCAGCGTTAGTCATGGCGTTACGTGCTTGAATTTTATCGCCCATTTGGCGAATGACTGATGCGTTTGGGCCGATAAATTTAATACCACGGCGTGCGCAAATTTCGGCAAGCTCTGGATTCTCTGATAAAAAACCATAACCAGGATGTAGCGCATCGCAACCCGCAGCCACGGCTACGTTTACAATATTATGTGCATTTAAGTAGCCCGCAACTGGATCAGTACCAATGTTGTAGGCCTCATCGGCTTTTTTAACGTGCAAGGCATGACGGTCAGCCTCTGCATAAATAGCAACAGATTTAATGCCCATTTCAGAGCAAGCGCGTACAATACGCACTGCAATCTCACCTCTGTTAGCAACTAGAATTTTTTTGAACACAAAATTGCCTTAATGTCAGTCTACAAAACGGCTGAAGTATAACATGCAAGCGCACTCTAAGGGACATGTGGATTTGAAAAAGCTAATTAATTTATCTCTTTTATTATGAAATTATCGATGATTAACAACTTGGAATTCGCACAAAAACAGCAAAAACTTAACGATAGTTTTGATGTTTCAAGCTTTAAAAGGCTATCAGAAACATTATCTTTGCATAACAATAATAACGAACAAATGAAAGTTAGCTTTGAACTCACTGGCGATTACAAGCGGTTTCGTCAGCCTAGCTTACATTTGTATATCAAAACAAAATTACCGGTTATTTGCCAACGTTGTTTAGATGAAATGCTGGTTGATTTAGATTTAAACTTTGATTATTTAATTAGTGATTCTGTGGCGGATGAACTTGACAATAATGATGAAATTGACTGGATAGAATCTAATGTTGAGATGAACTACCATGAGTTGATAGAGGATGAGTTGCTGTTGGCTATGCCAATTGCGCCTGTTCATAAAAATGCCTGCAGTAAAACAAACACACAAAGTGGCGAAAAACCTAACCCTTTTGCAGTACTTAAAAACTTAATTAAGTAGTACTTTGCCACTTACTGTTTAACTAAATGTTGTGTAGTTATTTACACATAAGCACAAAATAGATTATCATTATGGATTAGCTGTTTAGTGCACTTAATTTAAAGTCTTAATTTAAAGTAATAATTGGAGTTTTATCATGGCAGTACAACAAAATAAAAAGTCACCTTCAAAACGCGGTATGCATCGCTCACATGACTTTTTAGTAAACCCACCTTTAGCAGTAGAGCCAACAACTGGCGAAACACATTTACGTCACCACATTAGCCCAACTGGTTACTATCGTGGCCGCAAAGTAATGGCTACTAAAAACGATTAATACTGTTAACTATAATTCTTTTTAAATAAAGTTTTATTAATAATCAGTTTTGCCAGACTATTTCAAACGCCGCGCTTAATTAGCGCGGCGTTTGCATATCTAACAGTTACACTAAACCTTGTATATGACGACGTTCAATAATTTAGCGTTGACATTTATTTCACCATCACATCTAATTAAATAATGGGACTTAAATGATGGATATTACAATTGCAATTGATGCGATGGGTGGCGATCACGGCCCACATGTGACTATACCAGCCGCTTTAAAAGCGCTTAAAGAAGATAGCCAACTGAATATTGTTTTAGTTGGCCTGCAGGATGTTATTCAAGCCGAGCTTAAAGCACACAAAGAGAATACAAGCCCGCGTTTACGCATTCATCACGCTAGCGAAGTTGTGTTAATGGATGAATCTCCTCAAAGTGCACTTAAAAACAAAAAAGATTCATCTATGCGTGTGGCTATTAATTTAGTTAAATCAGGCGAAGCTAATGCGTGCGTAAGCGCTGGTAATACAGGTGCACTAATGGCAACGGCGCGTTTTGTACTTAAAATGCTGCCAGGTATCGACAGGCCTGCTATTGCATCGTCATTGCCTTCTGAAAAAGGTAGAACCTATATGCTTGATTTAGGTGCAAATGCAGATTGCACGCCAGAGCATTTATTGCAATTTGCCGTGATGGGCGCAATGTTGGTGAGTTGTGTTGAGCACAAACCAAATCCTACAGTAGGGCTGCTAAACATAGGTTCTGAAGATATAAAAGGTAACGAGGTAGTGAAGCAAGCTGGTGAGTTGCTACGTGCTAGCCACCTTAACTTTTATGGCAATATTGAAGGCGACGATATATTTAAAGGTACAACAGATTTAGTGGTTTGCGATGGTTTTGTTGGCAACGTTGCGCTTAAAACTACCGAAGGCGTAGTACACATGATGGGTAAATATCTAACCCTAGAATTTAAAAGAAATTGGCTGACTAAAATAATGGCATTGGGCGCTATGCCCGTGCTTAAAGCCTTTAAAAAACGTCTAGATCCGCGTCGTTACAACGGAGCCAGTTTTTTAGGGTTACGTGGTATTGTAGTTAAAAGCCACGGCGGGGCTGATGCTCTTGGTTTTTATCACGCCATTCATGTGGCCAGTGAAGAGGCTCGAAGTGGTGTGTTGCATCGCATTACTCAGCAATTAGAGATTGAACATATTAAACCGCATCAACCTATGCACGAGGCGGAAAACGCATGAGTAACGCCACAAAAACAGTCTCAATAATTGCAGGTACAGGCAGTTATCTGCCTAAAAGAATTTTAAGTAATAAAGACTTAGAAACCATGGTAGATACTACCGATGAGTGGATATTTACGCGCACAGGCATTCGCGAGCGCCATGTTGCGGCAGAAAACGAATTCACCAGTGATTTAGCGCTTGAAGCCGCTAAAAATGCGATTGCTAGCGCGGGCATTGATGCAAGCACTATTGATTTGATCATTGTGGCTACAACAACCCCAGATAAAATATTCCCTAGTGTTGCCACCATGGTGCAGCGCAAGCTTGATATTGCGGGTTGCCCAGCATTTGATTTGCAAGCGGTGTGCAGCGGATTTGTTTACGCGCTTGCCACGGCCGATAGTTTTATTAAAACGGGTGCAGCAAAATGCGCCTTAGTAATCGGTGCCGAGACCTTTTCGCGCATTACCGATTACACTGACAGAAGTAACTGTATATTGTGGGGCGATGGCGCTGGGGCCGTAATTTTGCAAGCAACATCAGCTAATTTAGACGATAAAATCGGTATTATTTCTACGCATTTGCACGCTGATGGCAAGTATGAAAGCATGCTTCATGTGCCTCGCAAGGCTGAGGGTAGTGATACGGTTTTAATGGAAGGCAATGCGGTTTTTAAAATGGCAGTTAACACGCTAGACCAAATTGTAGATGAAACCTTAAGCGCAAATAATATGCAAAAATCTGATATCGATTGGCTTGTGCCGCATCAAGCCAATATTCGTATATTGCAGGCCACTGCTAAAAAACTTGATATGCCAATGGATAAAGTGGTTGTCACCGTTGATAAACATGGCAACACTTCAGCCGCATCTATTCCTTTGGCTTTAGATGTTGCGGTGCGTGATGGCCGTATTAAACGCGGCAATATCATACTAATGGAAGCTTTTGGCGGCGGCTTTACTTGGGGCTCGGCGCTAATTCGGTATTGATTTTAGCCACAG
>JANMNC010000090.1:0-3308 GCA_031373695.1 Methylotenera sp.
AAACTCGGCTTTTGCTAGTGGGCGTGCACCTGGTTTGAGAGGGCGTGTAAAAAAATCATTAAAACTTGCGTAGCTAGTGATGTCTGTGTTGGCTGCTTCTGCCATGTTTACTTGATAACGCTTGATAAACCAAGTAATTACCTTGGTTGTAAGTGCGCCGCACTGCATGTTTGCTAGTTTTCCAGCAAGAGCGGTGATGGCTTGTTTGGGCAGCAAGTATTGTAGTACAACGGCTAATTTCATAGGTGTTCCCACAGGCTCGTCATTCCGACGAAAGTCGGAATCTAGTGACTTTGATTGTACGCCACTGGATTCCGACTTTCGTCGGAATGACGTTGAAAAAAAGCGGGATACTAATGTAGCATCCCGCCTAGCTAAAGTCTAACGACTAGAAACTAGTTTTTCGATTGATCAACCAATTTATTTTTAGCAATCCAAGGCATCATAGCGCGCAATTGACCACCCACTTGCTCAATTGGGTGCGCTGCATTTAAGCGACGGCGTGCCACCATTTCTGGGTAATTAGTACGGCCTTCTAAAATGAATTGTTTTGCATAGTTACCATTTTGAATATTTTTTAGACATTCTTTCATGGCAGCACGTGCTTCGTCACCAATTACGCGTGGGCCAGTAACATATTCGCCATATTCCGCGTTGTTTGAAATTGAATAATTCATATTGGCAATGCCACCTTCGTACATTAAATCAACAATCAATTTAAGTTCGTGTAAGCACTCAAAATACGCCATTTCTGGCGCATAGCCAGCTTCTGTCAATGTTTCAAAGCCAGCTTTTACCAGCTCAACTGCACCGCCACATAGTACGGCTTGTTCGCCAAATAGGTCAGTTTCAGTTTCTTCGCGGAAATCAGTTTCAATCACGCCGCCTTTAGTGCCGCCATTGGCAGCAGCATAAGAAAGCGATAACTCTTTAGCGTTACCTGAAGTATTTTGGTACACCGCAATTAGTGAAGGTACGCCGCCGCCTTTTAAATACTCTGAGCGAACAGTGTGCCCTGGGCCTTTTGGTGCAATCATAATCACGTCTAAATCGGCACGTGGCACAATTTGATTGTAGTGAATGTTAAAACCATGTGCAAAAGCTAATGCTGCACCTTTTTTAAGGTTTGGCGCAACTTCTGCATGAAAAATACCAGCCATTGTTTCATCTGGCAGCAACAACATCACTACATCAGCGTCTTTAACGGCATCAGCAATATCATGCACGTTATGGCCAGCGGCTACTGCTTTAGCCCAAGAGCTACCTTCTTTACGCAGGCCGATAGTAACGTTAACGCCGCTATCTTTAAGGTTTGCCGCATGCGCGTGACCTTGTGAACCATAACCAACAATGGTTACTTTTTTGCCTTTAATAATGCTTAAATCTGCGTCTTTATCGTAATAAACTTTCATTGCTTTTCCCTTTAGTCTTAATCTTTAATTAAATTAAATAAGTATTATATTTTTAGTATTCTGTCGCCACGCCCGATACCACTTGCCCCCGTGCGTACTGTTTCTAAAATTGCGGTTTTATCAAGTGCTTCTAAAAACGCATCTAACTTACTGCCAGAGCCGGTAAGCTCAATGGTGTAACTGTTATCGGCCACATCGATAATACGGCCACGAAAAATGTCGCACATGCGCTTCATCTCATCTTTAAAATTGGCAGTCGCCTTTACTTTAACCAACATTAACTCGCGCTCAATAAATTTGCCATCGTTTAAATCTAGCACTTTTACCACATCAATTAATTTATTTAATTGTTTGATAATTTGCTCAATAACCTCATCAGAACCAGCTGTAACAATGGTCATGCGCGATAAAGTAGGGTCTTCTGTCACGGCTACGGTTAGCGATTCAATGTTATAGCCACGTGCCGAAAACAAGCCTGCCACACGTGATAATGCGCCTGCTTCATTTTCCATCAATAGAGAAATAATATGTTTCATATTAGTCCTCATGTCTTTCTTTATTGTCTTTTTTAAGCACCATTTCAGATAAACCTTTGCCCGCTGCAATCATTGGAAACACGTTTTCATCTTGATCGGTAATAAAATCCATAAACACAAATTTATCTTTTTTAGCGAATGCTTCTTTTAAGGCGCCTTCAACATCTGCTGGATTGGTAATTTTCATACCAACATGGCCGTAAGATTCAGCCAGTTTTACAAAGTCTGGCAAGCTATCCATATACGATTCAGAATAACGATTTTCGTAGAAAAACTCTTGCCACTGGCGCACCATGCCTAAATAACGGTTATTTAACATAATGACTTTAATCGGCAAACCATATTGCGCACAGGTAGAAAGCTCTTGAATATTCATTTGAATACTGCCTTCACCCGTAACACAGGCTACTTGTGCATTTTTATCGGCAAATTGGCAACCCATGGCGTAAGGTAAACCAACACCCATAGTGCCAAGCCCGCCAGAGTTAATCCAGCGACGTGGTTGATCGAATTTGTAATATTGCGCCGCCCACATTTGGTGTTGGCCCACGTCAGATGTGATGTAAGCATCACCCTTGGTGACTTCCCACAGTTTTTCAATTACGTATTGCGGCTTAATCACAACATCAGAATTTTTGTACACCATGGATTTAACACCACGCCATTCATCAATCTGTTTCCACCATGCGCTTATATCATTGGTGGATTTTTCTAGGGCTAGTAATTCGTTCATCTCAATCAGCACAGATTGAACATGGCCAACAATAGGCACATCTACTTTTACGCGTTTTGAAATGCTAGATGGATCAACATCGATATGAATAATGGTGCGCTGTACGCTTAAAAAATCTTGCGGGTTACCAATCACGCGGTCATCAAATCGCGCGCCTACCGCTATTAATACATCGCAGTTTTGCATCGCCATATTGGCCTCATAACTACCATGCATGCCAAGCATACCTAAAAACTGTTTATCAGATGCTGGAAAACCACCTAAACCCATTAAAGTATTGGTTACTGGGTAGTTTAAGGCACGCGCAAGCTTCACAAGCTCTGGTGCGCCATCGCCAAGCACTAAGCCGCCACCTGTGTAAATCATTGGGCGTTTGGCTTCTAGCAACAGTTTAATGGCTTTTTTAATTTGGCCACTATGGCCTTTTAATACAGGATTATACGAACGCATTTCTACCGACTTGGGGTAGAAATACTCTGCCAAATGGGCGGTAATGTCTTTTGGAATATCAACAACTACCGGGCCAGGCCGGCCAGTTGCGGCAATGTAAAACGCTTTTTTCATAGTGGCAGCGATGTCTTTTACATCTTTCACTAAAAAGTTGTGTTTTACGCAAGGGCGTGTAAC
>JANMNC010000092.1:0-9819 GCA_031373695.1 Methylotenera sp.
ACATCGGCGCGGCCACCAGCAAAGCCAAAGGTTTTTAAGCCCATCGAATCTAGCGCAACATTACCAGTTAACACCACTAAATCGGCCCAAGAAAGTTTATTGCCGTATTTTTGTTTAATCGGCCAAAGCAAGCGGCGCGCTTTATCTAAGTTGCCGTTATCTGGCCAACTGTTCAATGGTGCAAAACGCTGTGTGCCGCCACCAGCACCACCGCGACCATCGGCAATACGGTAAGTACCTGCGGCATGCCATGACATACGGATGAAAAATGGGCCATAATGACCATAGTCGGCAGGCCACCAATCTTGTGAGTCGGTCATCAAGGCGTGCAAATCGGCAACTACGGCGTTTAAATCTAGGCTTTTAAATGCATCAGCATAATTAAAATCCTCACCCATCGGGTTAGATAATGGGCAATGCTGATTCAGTAATTTAACGTTTAACTGATTAGGCCACCAGTCTGCATTGGTTCTTGCACTAGCAACTGCATTTTTGGAAGTACCACCCGAGAATGGGCATTTTGATTCTGATGTCATAAACTTCTCCTTTGATTGTTTATTGTTTACTAATTTTGGCTTAGTAAAAGTAATTTTTAATGCGCTGCTGCATACTGAGCTAGCAATTCTGTAAATTGCAGAAAGCTAGTTTCAAAAACTGTTTTCATGCTGCTTCTCCATAAATATTAATGCAGAAATGGCATTGTAAATAGCACAATATGATTTGCATAATTGTAAGTTTTGATGTTGTTGATTTGTAAAACTTATCAATGTATGATTAATATATTAAATAGGATGTTAAAACATGAGCCTTACGGAATTAAAATTTATTGTTGCGGTGGCGCAAGAACGTAATTTTAGGCGAGCAGCAGAAAAATGCTTTGTTACCCAGCCTGCATTAAGTTTGGGCATTAAAAAGTTAGAAGAAGAGCTAAAAGTAGTAATTTTTGAGCGTAGTCGTACCGATGTGTCGATGACTGAAATCGGTGCGCAAATTGTAGAACAAGCATCACGCGTTTTAGAAGAAGCAGCACGCATTAAACAATTAGCAGATTTGGGCAAAAATCAATTGAAAGGCTCATTAAAGTTAGGCTTAATACATTCTATTGGGCCTTATTTATTGCCAGAAATTATTCCAATTTTGCGTAAAACTGCACCCGATATGCCATTAGAAGTAGAAGAAAACTTAACTGCAAATTTAGAGAGTCAACTTAAAAACGGCGTGTTAGATGTTGCTATTATTGCATTGCCCTTTGATGTGGCAGGCCTGCAATATCGCGCACTGTATGATGAGGAATTTGACGTAGTGGTGCCTAGCCACCATCATTGGGCAACTCGTAAAAGCATAAAGCCAGAAGAACTGTCAGACGAAAAAGTATTGCTGCTAAATAGCGGTCACTGCTTTAGTAACCAAGTAACACAAGCGTGCCCAGAGCTATCACGTAAAGGTGAGATACTGCAGGGTAACTCGCTAGAGACCATACGCAATATGGTGGCATCAAACCTAGGTATTACGGTGTTACCTTGTTCGGCCACGGCGGCGCGTTACAACAACCCGCTTATTAAAGTCATTCCATTTGTTAGCCCTGCACCTACAAGACGTATAGCCATTGCTTGGCGCAAAAGCTTTGTGCGGTTAGAAGCGGTAGAAAAAATAGCTGAAGCGATTAAAGCGATTGATTCAGATTACATGAAAACAGTGCATTAAATACAGCAGCTTTATATAAGTTATAGGCAATAAAAAAGGACGCAATATGCGTCCTTTTTAAACACGTTTGTATTACTTATTCATTACGTACATTGTAACTTCAAAGCCAAAACGCATTTCTGTAGCTGCTGGTGTTGTCCACATGATAAATCTCCTGTTAAGTTATTAATTAAGTACACAATCTATAAGTTGAATATTACAGAACAAGTTATTTTGACGCGTGTGTGATGTTATTAAAAACCAATAATGATTTTCATTAGAACTTATATGTGAGTACAAAATTTAAGTGCATAAACACACTAGCCTGCCAATTAATAAACCAACAAAACACGGTAACCAGCCACGGGCAGGTTGCTTGCATTAATAGCAAGGTTAATACGCACTTCTTGGCGTGCTTCTATACCAATATCTACCTTGGTATTTGCGGCTAAATACTCACTAGGCGTAACTAGTCTTCTCAAAACGGGCTGGTCCTGCGTATCGGTAAGCGTTAATTCAATGTTTGGGTAAGCTTGAACATGATTTGCATTATTAATTAACAAGCTAGAAAAATTAATCACATCTTGAAAATCATCGCTTTCTTGCATATCAGAGTCATCAATAGTTAACAAATCTACATTTTTAGGTAGATTTATTTCACATTGCAAAGCTTGGCAAGCTTGCGTTAAATAAGGTTTAAATTGCGGATATTGCGCAGATATTTGCGTACGCGAAAAATAAATGGTCTGCAAAGCCGCCAAAGTTATTAGTAAAATACCAAACAGCGGTAACAATAAATTTTTTGCTTTAAATTTGTTTTTTGTAAATTTGGGGTCACTGCTTAAATCTTCAATAACAATCGGGTCTGCTAGTTCGTCAGCATCATCAAATGTTTCAATCACCGGCACATAATCGTCAATATAGGGCTCGTTAATTGAAGGCGCAACAGATTCTAAATTTGATAAATTAGGAACACTATCTAGAACACCATTCAACATTTCGCTGATCGGTTTTTCTTCAATAACAAAAGTTGGCTCTGCTAGAGGGGGTGGCTCTAATGAATCAGCACTGGCGATGTCGTTATTATCAACACTAAACTCATTGTCTAAACTGGCGTTATATTCGGCGGCACTATGAATATCGTCAGAGACTTCGGTAAGACGATTTTTAGCGTTAAATATATGTTCGCAATGACCGCATTGTACTTTGCCACGATGCGCTTTTAGGTGCTCTTTATTGAGTAAAAACTGGGTTTCACATGCAGGGCAAGAGGTGATGTAATTCATTTTTTGGTGCCGGTTAGCAATATCCAAGCATCTTTTTGATGAGGTATATCCATATTAAACCATTCACTATAGCGCTCTGTAAGCGCTTCTGTTTGAGTTTCTAATATGCCAGATAATGCCAAATGCCCACCAGTTTTGCAATATTTAGCCAATGCAGGCGCTAATACCATGAGCGCACTCGACAAAATATTGGCGACCACCACATCAAATGTTTGGTGTGAATACGAATTAGCATCATAAAATTCAATATCTACTTGGTTTTGCTGTGCATTGTAGTGGCTGGCAGTAATGGCTTGCTCGTCAATATCTACGCCAACTACATGGTTAGCGCCCAGTTTTTTTGCCGCAATGGCTAATATGCCAGAGCCACAACCGTAATCAAGCACCGTTTGGTTTTGCAGCAGTTGCTTGGTGAGCCACTCTAAACACAAATGTGTAGTAGGGTGGCTACCAGTACCAAAAGCTAAACCTGGGTCTAGCACAATATTAATAGCGTTTTGGTTGGGCGATTCATGCCAAGTTGGCACAATCCACAGGTTATTAGTAATTTTTATGGGGTCAAATTGTGCTTGGGTGGCACGTACCCAATCTTGCTCTTCAATAATTTCTGTATTGTAGCTAAAGTGATTGATTGCGGTTGCATTAACCAATGATTGAATAACCTGCAAAATATCAATATCGGCATCAAACATAGCGGTAACAATATTCTGTTGCCAAATGCCAGGCGGAGGGTCGCCAGGCTCACCAAAAATAGCTTGTTCGGCCAGTGTTTCAGCGTTTGCATCTTCAATGCTGGCAGATAGCGCGCCAATATCCATTAAGGCGTCACTAATTAAATCAGCATTTTGCTCGGTTGCATTAATTTTAAGTAATAGCCACGCCATTAATGAGCTGCCGATTGGTTAGAAATAATACTAATTTTAATTAAGTTACTTATGATTAATGCCCAATTTTTGCTCAAGATAATGAATGCTAGTACCACCTAATTGAAACGCGGCATCTGCCATTAAATCTGCATGCAAAGGAATATTCGTTTTAATACCATCTACCATCATTTCAGATAGTGCAATGCGCATACGAGCAATGGCTTGTTCGCGCGTGGCACCATAAGTAATCAGCTTGCCTATCATCGAATCGTAATTAGGCGGCACTGTATAGCCTGCGTAAGCGTGTGTATCTATGCGTACACCTGGCCCACCTGGCATATGCAGCGTTGTTATTTTGCCAGGTGACGGTATAAAGTTGTAGGGATCTTCTGCGTTAATGCGGCATTCAATAGCATGGCCGCGCAGCTCAATATCTTTTTGACGAAATTTTAGTTTCTCGCCAGCTGCTACAAAAATTTGCTGCTGAACCAAATCTAAGCCAGTAATCATCTCAGTAACGGTGTGCTCTACCTGCAAGCGTGTGTTCATTTCTATAAAATAAAACTCACCGTTTTCGTATAAAAATTCAAAAGTACCTGCGCCACGATATTTAATTTTTCGGCAAGCTTCGGCACAACGTTCACCAATTTTGTCGCGTAATTTTGGGTTTAACAGCGGTGACGGCGCTTCTTCAATAATTTTTTGATGGCGACGCTGCATCGAGCAATCGCGGTCGCCCAAATATACGGCATTACCATGTTGATCGGCCAATATTTGAATCTCAATATGACGTGGATTTTCTAGAAACTTCTCCATATAAACCACGGGGTTGCCAAAAGCAGCTTGTGCTTCAGCCTTGGTCATATTCACAGCATTAATCAGCGCGGCTTCGGTGTGTACTACGCGCATGCCGCGCCCACCACCACCACCAGCCGCTTTAATAATAACGGGGTAGCCAACTTTTTTACCAGTTTTAATAATTTCTGCTGGGTCGTCTGGTAGGGCACCATCAGAACCTGGCACGCAAGGTACACCAGCTCTTTTCATGGCATCTTTAGCCGAAACTTTGTCACCCATTAAGCGAATTGTTTCTGCCCTTGGGCCAATAAATACAAAGCCACTTTGTTCTACGCGCTCGGCAAAATCTGCATTCTCGGATAAAAATCCATAGCCTGGATGAATGGCCTGTGCATCGGTAACTTCTGCCGCGCTAATTACAGCAGGAATATTTAAATAACTGAGATTAGACTGCGCTGGACCAATACAAACAGATTCATCAGCTAGTTTTACATACTTGGCTTCTTTATCTGCTTCAGAATGTACTGCAACGGTTTTAATGCCCAACTCACGGCACGCGCGCTGCACACGCAGTGCAATCTCTCCGCGATTAGCAATCAATATTTTTTCGAACATTTAATTAACCAATCACAAATAAAGGTTCGCCATATTCAACTGGCTGGCCGTTCTCAACTAATATTTTTTTAATCACGCCAGCAAAATCACACTCAATCTCGTTTAGTAATTTCATGGCTTCAATAATACAAATCGTATCACCTATCGCTACGCTAGACCCCACGTCAACAAAGGCTTTGGCATCGGGTGAAGATGATCGGTAAAACGTACCAACCATTGGTGATTTAACGATATGGCCTTCTTCTACAGCGGCAACAGGCGCAGCGGCAGTTGAGCTTGCCGGTGCGGCATGTGCCATAGGCTGAGGCGCCATGTGCGGTGCAGCCATATAATGCGCAGGCGCGGCACTGGGCATTAATGCACGGCTAATACGTACTTTTTCTTCGCCTTCGGTTAGCTCTAGCTCAGATATGCCTGATTCTTCTACTAAATCGATTAGTTTTTTAAGTTTGCGTAAATCCATAATAACCTCGGAGATGATCTATTTTAAAGATAGTTTTTTTATAATGTAGTGGTATTAAATTGACTGCTAGCGTAATTAAAAGCAGCGTTATAGCCTTCTGCTCCTAAACCACTTATTACGCCAATGGCAATGTCGCTAAAGTAAGAATGATGCCTAAAGCTTTCACGGGCATACACGTTAGATAAATGCACTTCAATAAAAGCAATTTTTACAGCAGAAAGTGCATCGCGCATGGCGATAGATGTGTGTGTAAATGCGGCAGGATTAATAATAATAAAATCAACAGGCAGGCTTGCGGATGATTGATTAGCAAGCGACTGAATTTTAGCGACGATTTCAGCCTCAGAGTTGCTTTGATAAGTCTCTAAAGCAATGTTTGCCTGCTTTGCTAATGTTTGAAGATTACTGTTAATGCTGGCCAGTGTGGCGTTACCATAATGCTCTGGCTCACGTAAACCCAATAAGTTTAGGTTAGGGCCATGCAACACCAATATTGACTTAGCGCCCACAACACACCTGCAATAAGCACTTAATAGTAGAATTGTTACGAAATTTCATAACAACAAGTTTGCCGAACTTATCGCTTTTTGTCCAGCAGATTAACGGAAATTAAGCGAAGTTATTAGCTTAAAAATACTTAAGTGATTGAATAAAAACAAAAACTATTTTTGTAACAGTGTTAGCAGCGTTTCTTCTAAAAGAGACTTAGTCACACGCCCAAAATAGGTTTTTGCGATGCTGCCATCGGACTTAATAATTACAGTGTATGGCAGCACACCTTTGTTGTTACCTAAATTACTGGCAATTTCCATGCCTTGTATATCAGCTGCAAATAGCGGATAGCTTACTTTTGTCTCTTTTAAAAAATCATTCACGGCCGCTACATCTTCAATAGCCATGCCCAGCACAACCACGTTGCGGTCTTTAAATTCGTTATGCAATGCCGATAACTCTGGCATTTCTTCGCGACAGGGCTCGCACCAGCTGGCCCAAAAGTTAAGCACAATTACTTTGCCTTCATATTGCTTTAAAGATTGTGCCTTACCATTTTCATCTGGAAAGCTGGCTGCAAAAAAAGCTTGCGTTGATTGGCTACCACCTTCTTGCACTAAGTTATTGAGGAAAAAATAACGAAATCCAAAAGCCAGCGTTAAAATTAAAATAATATAAAAGATAGGGTTTTTAAACTTGTTAAGCATTATTACGGGTTCACTTTATGGTTTATTTTGTACGGTTTATGTTATTTAGTATGGCGGTAAAATCTGCAGTGTTTTTATAACCAATTACTTTTGGTTTAATTTCATTGCCAGACGCATCAAAAAATATAATGCCTGGCGGGCCAAACAAGTTGAAGCGTTTCAGCAAAGCTTTGTCATTTTCGTTATTTTCAGTTACATCGGCTTGCAGTAAAATCATGTCTTTAACGGCAGTTTTTACGGCAGTATCACTAAACGTAAATTTTTCCATTTCTTTGCATGCTACACACCAATCGGCATAAAAATCTAACATCACTATTTTGCCATTGGCAGATTTAATGGCGGCATCTAGCTCGGCTACATTTTTTATTTGCACAAATGGCAAGCTGTGCTCGGCAGATAAGCCTAGTATTTTATTTACAGGCTGGGTAATGGCGTTAGGTAACACAGGCCAAACTAAATAAGCCGCCATTGCCAACATTAATATACCAAAAAAGTTACGCACTATCGTCATCCAACTGCCAGCTTTGGGCAACAAGCTGCCAGCAGAAGCGCCAATTAATAACAGCGGCACGCCCATGCCAAGCGCTAATGCAAACAAACCAACGCCGCCCAAAAATACATTGTGCGTTTGGCCAATGTAAATAAGTGCACCTGCCAAAGGCGCGGCAACACAAGGGCTAACAATAAGCGCAGATAAAACGCCCATAACAAATACGCCTAAAAACTCGCCACCTTTCAATTTTTGGCTAGTGCCTAAAATTTTATTTTCAATAGATGCTGGTAATTTAAGCTCATAAAATCCAAACATTGACATTGCTAGCGCAACAAATATTAGAGCCGTTGCACCCAATACCAGCGGGCTTTGTAGCGATTGACTCAATAAATTACCAGATAGCCCAGCTGCAATGCCAGCGAGTGTGTAACTAAGTGCCATGCCTAATACATAAGCAACAGATAAAGCAAAAGCATGCAATTTACAGGGGCCTGTTCTGTTATTTTCTGCCTGTCTGCTTTGGCTACCAACAATGATGCTAGATAAAATGGGAATCATCGGTAATACGCAAGGAGTGAACGATAACAACAAACCTGCTAGAAAAAAGCCAGCAATCACTAACCATAAGTTACCCGATTTTAGTGCAAGCGTTGTCTTGTCATCGTCACTTGAAACTGACGAGAGTGAAGTAATGCCGCCAGAACCCGCATCAATATTGCCTCCTGGCGCTGTTAAATTAAAGGTTTTAGTTTGCGGGGCATAACACAAGCCCTTTTCGCTACAGCCTTGGTAAGTTGCCTGTACTTTAATTTCACTAATAATAGGATTTGTTAGATTTATTTTTGCATCAAAAGCATGGTGATAAACTTCTTGCGTACCAAAATTAGGGTCATTTTTAGTTTCGCCTTTGGGCAGCGCAATATCGGCAATGGCTGTTGACGATCCGGGCGCTAATGTAAATTTAATGCGCTCGCGATAAAGGTAATAACCAGGCTCAACATTAAAGCTTGCACTAATAGTTTTGGCGTCAATAACCACTAAATCTAACTTAAATGCGATATCGGGCGATAAGAACTCATCCTCATCTAGCGTATCGGTAAATGCATTTTTACCAGTGCTACTACCTTCGACAGCATGCAACGTTTGCACGCTGAAAGTAGTCAACATGAAGAGTAAAATACTAAAAATTTGTTTCAAATGCGGCTCCGCAATGTAATTATTACGCTGGCTGTTGTAAATTTTGGGCATACGCCCCACTTAACATACAAGTTACCAATCTTAATGAATCGGTTTTTGTAAGAAAGTTCTTTACCATGCGTTTTTTAATACTATTAATTTTACTCGCTTTTCCGTTTGCCGAAATATTTCTGCTGGTAAAGCTTGGTCAAGCATATGGCTGGTGGCTACTGTTTTACTTAGTCGTTGTTGGTTATTTAGGCTTACAACTCATTCGCGGCGAAAAACTATTAATCTCTGCCAAGCTTATGCAAAGTCTAACTGCAGGCAACAACCCTATTAAAACCGTGCTTGGTAGCGCGCGCAATATGTTCGCAGGTGTGTTGTTAATTATTCCTGGCATCATTACCGATATTATCGCGGTTATATTATTGTTAATTCCAATCAGTAAGCCAGATTTGAGTTCTGCGACTAATACAAAATATCAAAAAGCCGCCAATGACGATGTGATTGAGGGCGAATTTACTGAAGTGAAAGACGATAAATAGTTTCTCTATCGTGGTTTTTAGCTAGGCTCAAAACGACAAATTATATGAAGTATTAATTTAGATGAAAATAATATGACCGTATCCAATAACTACCATGTCACCATTAAAAATAGCGGCCACACGTTTGAGTTGCGCCCTAGCCAAACCGTGCTGCAAGCCGCTATTGAAGCGGGCATTAACCTGCCTTATGGCTGCCGTAATGGCGCCTGTGGTTCGTGCAAAGCCAAGCTAATAGCAGGCAAAGTGATGCATAACGATTACCAAGGCAGCGCCATGAGCGATGCTGAATTAGCCGCAGGCAATACGCTACTTTGCTGTGCTTATGCCGAATCAGATTTAACCATTGAGTGCCGCGAAGTAGGTGGCTTGGCAGGTATTAAACCGCGCATTTTGCCAGCCCGTGTAGCTAAAAAAGAGCAGCTAGCACATGATGTTATTGCGCTGCATTTGCAATTACCCGCAAGTGAGCGCTTACAATTTTTGGCTGGGCAATACATTGAGTTTATTTTAAAAGATGGCAAACGCCGCGCGTTTTCTATTGCTAATGCACCACATGAGAGTGATTTTTTACAATTACATATTCGGGTGATAGCAGGCGGTGTGTTTAGTGAATATGTAGCAAACGAGTTACAAGAAAAAGCCATTTTGCGTTTAGAAGCACCTTTCGGTAACTTTTTTCTGCGTGAAGATTC
>JANMNC010000091.1:0-13169 GCA_031373695.1 Methylotenera sp.
ATACGACATCGTTTAATTTATCAAGCACTTACTGACTTAATACCACAGCAAATTCATGCTTTAAGCATACTTGCAATTTCACCTGATGACTCCATTTAACTTTTGGTAGTTAACGATTTACCCAATTTAATACTTACCGCACTCTCAATTTATAAAGGATTACCATGAAAATCTCGCATCTTATCGCCACCATTTTCGCAGTTTCAACCCTATCATTCACAGCCAGCAGCTTTGCCGCAGATGCTGCCGCCACTGTTAATGGCAAACCCATTAAACAAAGCTGGGTCGATTACATTGTCAAAGATGCGCAAGCGCGTGGCCAAAAAGGCGATGGTTTAAAAAATGCGGTGATTAACGAGCTAATAGGCTCTGAATTAGCTTATCAAGAGGCCGTTAAACAAGGTGTAGACAAAAACTCTGATTTAGTAATAGCCGAAGAAATTGGCCATAAAAAATTAATTGTGAATGCCTTTTTAGCGGATTTTATGAAAAAAAACCCCGTCACTGATGCAGAAAAAAAAGCAGAATATGACAAACAAAAAGCAGCGATGGGCGACAAAGAATATAACGCACGCCATATTTTAGTAAAGACCGAAGCTGAAGCGAATGATTTATCGGCACAACTTAAAAAAGGTGGTGACTTTGCTAAATTAGCTAAAGAAAAATCACTGGACCCAGGTTCTAAAGAAAAAGGTGGTGATTTAGGTTGGTTCTCACCAGCTGGCATGGTTAAACCATTTAGCGAGGCAGTAACTGGCCTTAAAAAAGGTGAAGTAACAGCTGCGCCAATTCAAACGCAATTTGGTTGGCATGTGATTAAAATGATTGATAGCCGCGCAACACAAGTGCCCAGCTACGATAAAGTAAAAGAAGGCCTAGAGCGCACATTGCAACAGCGTAAACTAGAAAAAATGATGCTAGATTTAAAAGCTAAAGCTAAAATTGATGTACCTGGTGTGACTGCAGGTAAATAATCTTGTGTTTAGTAGCATTTTTGTAAAATAAAGCTATCAGTACTGTTTATATAGTTGTTTAAAAAAGCCTGCCTTTGCAGGCTTTTTTGTTGTATGGCAATAGTATTGGCGCTCGCTTTAATCGCTTTGTCGTGTATATATATTTTTAAAAATATGCAATAATCAAGAACTATTATCATTTAGCTTATTCCTATTTAGCATGACCACAATAACCAATATAGCGCTAAGCAATATGCAGCCTGGTGAACACGGCATTATTCAAGCAATTCATGCTGAACATGGCTTACATCAACGCTTGAATGCGCTTGGTTTTAGAATCGGCAAATCAATACAAGTCATTCGCCGTGCCAGTTTTAATGGGCCTTTGCATGTGCGCATTGGGGCAACCGATATTATTTTGCGCGGCATTGAAGCGCAACGTATTCAACTTAACCCCGCCTAATTTTTACATATTTTAAGTTTCCCACAGCATGAAGCGCATCGCATTACTCGGCATGCCCAACACGGGCAAATCTACCCTTTTTAATCGCTTAAGTGGCGCATCTGCACGCGTTGGCAATTGGCCAGGCATTACTGTAGATTTAATGAGCGCCAAAATTTTAATCGGCGGCCATATTGGTGAGCTAGTCGATTTGCCGGGGCTTTACGACTTACATGGCTTTTCTGACGATGAGCAAGTGGTACGCCATTTTTTAAGTAATAATGCTGTCGATTTGGCTATTATTGTACTTAATAGCTCACAAATCGATCGCCAATTATCGCTTGCACTGCAGATTAAAAACTTAGGTTTACCAACTATTTTGCTATTAAATATGCAGGATGAAGCTAAGCGATCTGGCATTACCATTGATGCCGCTGCCATGTCTAAACAGCTGGGTTTCCCTGTGCTACAAATTAGCGCTAAATACGGTGATGGCTGCCCGCAAGCTTTGCAAATAGCCGCCAAGCAATTAGCTGAAAATATTAATAATACTTCACCGCAGGCAATAGCATTATTGCTTGATGCAGATGTACAAATTGAACAAGCTATGCAAGATATTGTTAAAAGCTCGGTGCAAATGCCCACACAGCTTAACGATAAAACTACCGATAATATCGACAAAGTACTATTGCACCCAATATTTGGTTTGCCCTTATTTTTCTTGGCAATGTTTTTGCTATTTCAATTTATATTTACTGCAGGCAAGCCACTACAAGATGGTATGGCATGGCTGTTAAATGGGCTACGTAGCAGCGCCTTAGAGCCTTTATTAGCAGGCTTACCTAGCTGGCTAAATGCTTTATTACTAGACGGTATATTTAACGGCATTAGTACTGTAGCGGCTTTCGTGCCAATTATTGTATTATTCTTTTTAGTAATGAGCATGGTAGAAGATAGCGGCTATTTATCGCGAGCGGCTTTTTTAATGGATGCCTTTATGGCAAAAATTGGGCTCGATGGTCGTGGTTTTGTGATGGTTTTAATGGGTTTTGGCTGCAACGTACCAGCCCTTATGGGCACGCGTGTGATGCGTAGCCGCCCCATGCGCCTACTGACTATGTTGGTGATTCCACTTTCACTATGTTCTGCACGGCTGCAAGTATTCTTGTTTATAATTGCGACCCTATTTGCCGCCAGCCAAGCCGCGTATGTAATGTTTGCGCTATATATGATGAGCTTTTTTACCATATTTTTAACCGCGGTTTTATTTAAAGGCCAATATCAAAGTAGCGAGCCCTTTATATTAGAGCTACCGCCCTACCGCTTTCCTACCCCTCGTCAAATATGGCTGCGCGGCTGGCAAGAGGTAAAGTATTTTCTAAATCGTGCCACTAAGTTTATTATTATTGGCGTGGTGCTAGTGTGGGCACTAACTAACTACCCCACCAACGTGCCTCCTGCCAGCATTGGCACGCTAGCTGGCCAAATTGGCGTATTTTTTGCACCCGTATTAAATCCAATCGGCATCGATAGCCAATTAGCCATTGCCCTAATTTTTGGCTTTGTAGCCAAAGAAATCGTCATTGGCTCATTAGCCGTCATTTATGGCCTGCAAGGTGACGCACTCAGTAATCAAATTGCACTCAATATTGACTGGGTGCAAGGCATGAGCTTTATGCTATTTACGCTAATCTACACACCTTGCTTATCGACTATTGCCACAATTAAAACCGAATCTAAAAGCAGTGCATTTATGTGGCTATCTATTGTGTGGTCGCTTGGGTTAGCTTGGGTGGTAAGCTTTATTTTTTATCAAGGCGCGCGCGCATTAGGCTTTTAAAAATATGGTTTTTCTCCAAAACTAAACCTAAATTTAAAACTAGCTTTTTACAACAGGCTGCAATATAGAGTGCGGAGATAATTTTTCAAATCGGCAGGCAGGCTTTCTGCTAAAATGTTAACTAATAAATTCAGTTAAATTCGTCTTTTGCCTATGTCTAGCGTCCAATTTTTAAGCCTTCGTGGCAGCTCTGCTCTTTCAACATTTAGGTTAGATAAGCTTTACGCCACACTCAAGCAATCTGCGCCCAATATCACGCACATTGATGCAGAGTTTATGCATTTTGCATTTAGCAAAACGCAGCTAAGTAACGCACAACAAAATACCTTAAAGCAAATTTTAACCTACGGGTCAGTTTCAAACGATGCCCTGCAAGGCAGTATCCATGAGGATTCTGGCGTTGCTAATAAAGAATTGTTTTTAGTCATCCCACGCATTGGCACTATTTCACCATGGGCATCTCGCGCAACAGATATTGCTAACAATTGCGGCTTGCACGATTTACTAAGGCTTGAGCGTGGTATTGCCTTTTATGTTGCAACTAAAAATGGCAAACCATTAAACGAAGCTGAACAAGCTGTATTAAAAGCAGTGATTCACGACCGCATGACCGAAACAGTATTTGGCCAGCTAGATGATGCGCAAAAGCTGTATCACAGCGCCCAGCCAGCGCCATTAAGCAGTATTGATATTTTACAAGGCGGCAAAGCGGCGCTTGAGTCTGCTAACAACGAGTTGGGCCTTGCCTTATCGCCAGATGAAATTGATTATCTATTAGAGAACTTCACAAGAATTAATCGCAACCCCACTGATGTAGAGCTGATGATGTTTGCGCAGGCTAACTCAGAGCATTGCCGCCACAAGATATTTAATGCCGATTGGGTGATTGATAATGTCGGGCAAGATAACAGTTTATTTGGCATGATACGCAATACGCACAAGCTTAACCCGGGCAGCACAGTGGTGGCATATTCTGATAATTCTTCAATCGTAGCTGGCCAAAACACTCAGCGTTTTTATCCAGGCAATAACGGTGAATATCAATTTACTGAAGAAAATATGCACTACTTAATGAAAGTAGAAACGCATAATCACCCCACTGCAATATCGCCTTATGCAGGTGCGGCTACCGGCGCAGGTGGTGAGATTCGCGATGAAGGAGCAACTGGCATTGGCAGCAAGCCTAAAGCGGGTTTAACGGGTTTTTCAGTGTCGAATTTAAATATTCCTAATTTTGTACAGCCTTGGGAATCGAACTCAGGTCAACAAGGCTATGGCAAACCTAGCCGTATTGCGACACCACTGCAAATTATGACTGATGGCCCATTAGGTGGCGCAGCTTACAACAACGAATTTGGCCGCCCAAATATTGCAGGTTATTTCCGCACGTTTGAGCTTGAATCGGCTGATTCTAGTGGCAATTCCGAAATTCGTGGCTACCACAAACCCATTATGCTGGCAGGTGGCGTGGGCAATATCTCGGCTAATCATTCTTTTAAAAATACAATTCCTGCTGGTGCGGCCCTTATTCAATTGGGTGGCCCTGCCATGTTAATAGGCTTGGGCGGCAGCGCTGCAAGTAGCATGGATACTGGCAGCAATACTGAAAACTTAGATTTTGACTCAGTGCAGCGCGGCAACCCAGAGCTGCAACGCCGCGCACAAGAAGTGATTGATAGATGTTGGCAGCTAGGGGATAAAAACCCAATTGTTAGCATTCATGATGTGGGTGCTGGTGGCATCTCTAACGCCTTTCCAGAGTTAGTAAACGACGCAAAAGTAGGTGCAATTTTTCAATTGCGTGATGTGCATAATGAAGAACCTGGAATGAGCCCACGTGAGCTTTGGAGCAACGAGGCACAAGAGCGTTATGTGATGGCGGTGTTACCTGCAGATTTACCAAGATTTAAAAAAATGTGCGAGCGCGAACGTTGTCCATTTGCCATTGTAGGTTACGCCACAGCAGAGCGCCATTTAACCGTGGCAGACAGTCATTTTGATAACAAACCTGTTGATATGGATTTAAGCGTTTTATTGGGCAAGCCGCCAAAAATGACGCGCGATGTTAAAAGTGCGTCTAAAAAATTAGCGGCGTTTGACACCATTAAAATTGATATTATTGATGCAGTAGCCCGTGTATTAAGACTACCAGGTGTGGCTGATAAAACCTTTTTAATAACCATTGGCGACCGCAGTGTGACAGGTTTAATTGCGCGTGACCAAATGGTGGGGCCATGGCAAATACCTGTAAGCGATGTTGCTGTGACGCTGGCAGGCTACGAAACCAATGTTGGTGAGGCATTTGCCATTGGCGAACGTGCGCCGCTAGCTTTAATTGATGCGCCTGCAAGTGGGCGCATGGCAATAGGCGAAGCCATTACTAATATTGCAGCAGCCGCAATTGATACTATTGGCAACTTAAAGCTATCGGCCAATTGGATGGCGCCTGCTGGCCATGCGGGTGAAGATGCAGCACTATTTGCCACGGTAAAAGCAGTTGGTATGGAGCTTTGCCCAGCATTAGGAATCAGCATTCCTGTTGGTAAAGATTCAATGAGCATGAAAACTGTTTGGCAAGATAACGGTAAAGATAAAGCCGTTATATCGCCAATTTCATTGGTTGTAACTGCATTTGCCAACACCACTGACGCACGAAAAACCCTAACGCCACAATTACGCACCGACTTAGGTGACACCAAACTGATTTTAATAGATTTAGGTAATGGCAAAAATCGCATAGGTGGCAGTAGTTTGGCGCAAGTGTACGGCCAGCTTGGCGATACAGCGCCAGATGTTGATAACCCTGCGCAATTAAAAGCATTTTTTGCAGCTATTCAACAACTAAATTGTGACAATAAACTGCTGGCTTACCACGATAGAAGTGATGGCGGCTTATTTACAACCGTGTGTGAAATGGCTTTTGCTGGGCATTGTGGTGTAAACATTGATATTGCCGGCTTGCAAGGTGATGCAGTTAGTGTGCTATTTAATGAAGAGCTAGGCGCCGTGATTCAAGTACGCACTGATGATGTTGCTGTAGTTCTAGCGCAATTAAACCAATCAGTTTGTGCGCATTTAATTGGCAGCGTAAGCAATAGTAATAAAGTTAACTTTTACAACAATAGCCAAACAGTTTTTGCTGATAGCCGTGTAAACCTGCACCGCATGTGGTCTGAAACCACTTACCACATGCAAAGCCTGCGTGATAACCCCGTTTGTGCACAGCAAGAATACGACCGCATTCTAAACGAATCTGATACGGGTTTACACGTTAAAACCAGCTACGACATTAATGATAATTTAGGCATTCAAGCCAATATAGCGCCTTATTTTAACAAAGGTGCGCGCCCTAAAATGGCAATTTTGCGCGAACAAGGTGTAAACGGCCAAGTAGAAATGGCGGCTGCGTTTGATCGTGCAGGTTTTGCCAGTGTTGATGTACATATGAGCGACATTATTAGCGGCCGCGTTGCCTTAAAAGACTTTGCGGGGCTTGTGGCTTGCGGCGGCTTTAGTTATGGCGATGTTTTAGGTGCGGGCGAAGGCTGGGCAAAATCTATTTTATTTAACTCGCGTGCCAATGATGAATTTAGTGCATTTTTTAACCGCCCTGATTCATTTGCGTTAGGGGTTTGTAACGGCTGCCAAATGATGAGTAATTTACACAGCATTATCCCTGGCACTGAACATTGGCCACACTTTGTAAAAAACAAATCAGAGCAATTTGAAGCGCGCTTTGCCATGGTAGAAGTATTAGATTCGCCATCACTATTTTTTAATGGCATGGCTGGAAGCCGCATGCCTATTGCCGTTGCACACGGTGAAGGTTTTACGGAATTTTCTGACGCAAACGCTGTCAATGACGTGTTGAATAAAAAATTGGTGACAATGCGCTTTATAGATAACGCAACGTCATTGAATGGCGGGTCAACGCCAACAGAAGTGTATCCGTTTAATCCAAACGGCTCACCACTTGGTTTAACGGGTTTTACTACCAGTAACGGACGGTTTAGTATTATGATGCCGCATCCTGAACGGGTTTTTAGAGCAGTACAAAATTCATGGCGCCCAGATGGTTGGCAAGAGGATGCGCCTTGGATGCGGATGTTCCGTAATGCAAGAAAAACAATCGCCTAACTTAGTATGTTACTAAAAGCGGAATTTTTTATAAAGTTGGAGAAAAAATAGTATGAATACACTAAAAGCACTTTTTGCAGTTTTGGCTTTAAGCTTTTCAATGCATGCCTTTGCAATGACAGATGATGAATCAGTTGAATTTACCGATGCTGTAGGAAAAGGTGACATTAAACTGGTTAAAAAGTACGTTGCAAGATACCCAGAAGCAATTAATGAGAAGTTTTTTGCTTGGTCACCACTTCAAATGGCAGCAACAAAAGGCCAATTTGACATGGTGAAGTATTTAACTGAAAAAGGCGCCGATAAAGATTACGTGCACCCGATGACTAAAATGAACGCATTTCACTTAGCAGCTTTTGATGGCTACGATAATATTGTGAAATATTTAGCTGAAAAAGGTGCTGACTTAAACAAAAAACTAAAAGGCGACGTATCAATCCTTCGTATTGTGCGCGAAGAAGTTAGCGTTAGAGACGCAAAATACGCAAAAATGGTTGATTTGTTAACCTCATTAGGCGTTAAAGACGACGGTTGCTTAGAAGAAAAATGCTTCTAATTTTAATTAATTTTTTTACAAATTTAAGTGCAAATTTTAACTAACACCAGTCACAACAAAAATTAGTTAAAAATGGTTAGAATGGTGTTTTAGAATAGATTAAACACCATGACCCTTAAAATTTGGTCGATATTGTTTTTCACAACCTCAGTGGTGATGTCTCTTACAGGCATGGCGGCTGAGGTTGTTGTTTCTGCAGCTACACTCAACAGCAATACCCTTAATAATAACCCCCACATACGCACGTTAGCCGCTTCTTGCGCGGCTTGCCATGGCACACTTGGCAATGCTGTTAAAATCGACAATATTGCAAATCTTATGCCCTCATTGGCGGGTTTAGATGCGGCTTATTTCACCACACAAATGGTGGCATTTAAAACAGGGGAGCGTCCATCAACCATTATGCAGCGCCACGCAAAAGGTTTAAATATTGATGAGATTAATCTGCTTGCTATTTATTTCTCGCAAGAAAAACGCATTACCAATGCGCCATTAAAATCACAAACACTTAAAGCTAATCATGTCCAATAATAAGCTTAGTCGCCGTGATTTTATAAAAGCTAGTGTTAGCTCTGTTGTTAGCTTTAGTGCTGCCGCTTCTAGCCCTTTATGGCTTAGTGGTTGCGCTAATAGCCTAATCACAAAAAAATCAAAGCTTGGCCGCGTGGTTATTATAGGTGGCGGTTATGCTGGTGCTACAGCCGCTAAGTATATTCGCATGTGGAGTTTGGGCGCTATAGAAACAGTGGTGATTGAACAATCTAGCCAATTTGTATCGTGCCCACTAAGCAACTTAGTGTTAGGTGGCAGTAAAAGCATAAATGACCTTACTTTTGGCTATGATTTAACCATTAAAAATCATGGTATTGAATGGGTGCAAGATACCGTGATTGCTATTGATGCAACAGCTAAAAAAGTAACCATGCAACGCGGCGAAATCAATTACGACCGTTTAATTATTGCGTCTGGCATTGATTTTATTTATGAGCAATTACCAAACTTGGCCTCTAGCCAAGCGCAGCAACAAGTACCGCATGCTTGGAAAGCAGGTTGGCAAACCGTTAATTTGCGTAAACAGCTAGAGGCTATGCCAAATGGCGGTGTATTTGTAATGAATGTACCCAAAGCGCCCTATCGTTGCCCACCAGGGCCATACGAGCGTGCTTGCCAAGTTGCAAGTTACTTTAAGGCCAATAAACCTAAAAGCAAAGTAATTGTGTTAGATGCAAACCCAGAAATTTTGTCTAAAAAAGGCTTATTTACAAAAGTGTTTAATGAGATGTATGCGGGCATTATTGATTACCGCGCCAACAGCGGCTTGGTGGATGTAGATATCGTGAGCAAAACTGTGAAAACCGATTTTGAATCGGTTAAGGCAGATGTGCTGAATATTATTCCGCCGCAACGAGCTGGCAAACCTGCACAAATAGCCAAAGTAAATAATGAGTTAATTGGACTTAATAATATTGATAAGCGCTGGTGTGAGGTAGATTTTTTAACTTACGAATCCAAGCTAGCCCCCAATGTGCACATTATTGGCGATTCGGTATCTGCAGCATTACCAAAATCGGCGCACATTGCCACCAGCCAAGCACGCGTTTGCGCCAGTGCCATTGTAGAGTTGCTCAATCACCGTGCGCCAGACCCCGCGCCAGTGTTTGCCAATACTTGTTATAGTTATGTAGACGATAAGCAAGCCATGCATGTGGCCAATGTTTACCGTTATGATATTGCAAAAAAAACGATGTTGCCCGCCGAGGGTGGCGGTGTATCTTTAAACCCTTCTGCGCTAGAAGGCCAGCATGCCAGCGCTTGGGCCGCAAATATTTGGTCTGATGTACTTACATAGACGTACTAATAATAGATGTACACATATAGTTGCACCCACATAAAAGTTTGTATCACAAGTTTGAAATGCACACTCAAAATAACCTTTTTACAAAGCCAAAAAAATGATTGATGCCGCCATCACCAAGTTAACCAGCCTTATAAAATTAGGCTTATGCAGTTTGTCATCGCTAAGCTGCAGTAGCTTTGCAGAGCCACCTAGCTCGCTTAACTTAAGCTTGCCAGCGGGATTTGAAATAAACGTTTTTGCAAAAAATATTAAAGACCCACGCATGATGGCATTTAATAAAAATGGTGCTTTATTTGTTTCGTCCAGCAGCTCTGGATCAGTATTTATGCTGCCAGACGCCAATAAGGACGGGATTTCTGAGGCACCTGTTTTAATAAGCAATCAACTAAACGCGCCTAATGGCTTATTATTTTTGGGTGATGATTTATTGGTGGCCAACCAAAATGGCGTGGTAAAACTTACGCAAAACCCGCTGGATGCCAGTTCTCAATGGTCTGCACCTAAAGCATTTATAAGCAATTTACCTTATGGCCACCACACCGTTAAAACCATCAAAATTGGCCCTGGTAATCATTTATATATTAATGTAGGCTCAAGCTGTAATGTGTGTGTGGAAGACGACCCACTACGCGCCACTATTTTACGTTATAGCTTAGACGGCAAACCTGCAGGCAGTTTAGTTACAGTAGGCAGACACGCTGCAAACCCAACATGGGCAAAGGGTTTGCGCAATAGCCAAAGTTTTGCTTGGCACCCAAAAACCAATGCTATGTATGCCACCAACAATGGTGCAGATATGCGTTCAAATACCAAAAATGGCAAAGTGAACGACGATATTCCACCTGAACACATCAACCAAATAGAGCCAGGCCAGCATTACGGCTGGCCACATTGTTGGGCTGACCCAAAAAATTTAAAAACCCTAGTAGAAGATGCTAATTTTGTGGGCAGCGATAATTTTTGCAAAAGTGCTACGCCACCAGCCATTACCTTAATTTCGCACTCTACACCTATTGGTATTACGTTTTTAGATAAAACTAACTGGCCTGCCGAGTATAAAACTGATGCTATTGTGGCCTTGCATGGCTCGTGGAATCGCGACCAACTAAGCGGTTATAAATTAGTGCGCATTAAATTTAAAGAAAATAAGCCAGTAGAGGTAATTGATTTTGCAACGGGATGGCTGGCTAACAACCAAGCATGGGGCAGGCCTGTAGATGTGGTTACTGGCCCAGATGGTGCACTGTACGTAAGTGACGACCGTGCAGGATATATTTATCGCATTACTTATAGCAGCATTGCTAGCAGTAATTAACTCAATAAACACCATCACTTAGGAAATCTATAATGTTTAAATTGTTTGCTTGTTTAACCGCCAGTTTAACTACTGTTTTAATGGCTAGCTCTAGTGCATTTGCAGAAAAATTGCCTGGCAATATTGCCGTGCATATTGCAAAAACGCATTATGAGCACCCAGTGCGCTTATTGCACCCTTATTTAGATGTATGGCATATGAAGGGCCCGCTAGTCGAAAAAGCTGCGCTTAAAACACTTGAAAAACGCTTCGCCAACCTCAATCTGTGTAATAGCAGTACGGGTGCCGATGTAGTTTTGCTGCTAGAACCGCATATGTATTACAACCCACAATTGCGCGTTTTTCATGGTGAAATTATTGCCAGAGCTTTTACCAATGGCACCGAACCTATTTTAACGATTAAAAAACAAGCACAACAAAATGGCGATCTAGGCATTAAACCAGATTTTTATATGGAAAAAGCCTATACAAAAGCCATGGATAAAGTCATTAAAAAGTTAGAGGCTGATAAAGTATTTTTAGCCACATTAAATAACATACAAAAAAATAACGCCGAGACGCTTTGTGCAGCACTGGATGATTTGCCAGTAGCCAAAATTTACTATTAGAAATTTAAACCAAAGGATTAACAATATGAAAAAAACACTATTACTATTGGCATTGCTTAACACCGCGTTAATTGGTGCTACTAACGCCTATGCCAAAGAACCATTGCCAAGCAAAATCACTGGCCTAAAAACGCCAGAGTCTGTTATTCAAGCTAAAGATGGCAGCATTTACATTTCAGAAATTAACGAGTTTGGCAAAGATGGTGATGGCCAAATTAGTAAAGTGGACAAAAAAGGCAATGTAACTGTATTTGCTAAAGGCATGGACGACCCAAAAGGCTTAGCCATGATTGGCGAAAAACTGTATGTTGCCGATAAAAACCGTGTGTTAGAAGTGAGCAAAGACGGTACTTGGCAGGTATATGGTGCGCAAATGGCTTTTCCTGGTACGCCAGTATTTTTAAATGATTTAGTTGCAGATAAATTAGGCAATTTATACGTTAGTGACAGTGGCGATTTAAAATCGGGTGGGCAAATTTATAAAATTACCAAAAACGGTACGGTAACTATTGTTGTAGATAGCAAAAACCCAGATATTTTAGCGCCAAATGGTTTGCTGGCTGAAGGTCGTAACCAGTTACTAGAGGTAGATTTTGAATCGGGTATTTTATACCGTTTAAATTTAAGCACGGGCGCAACCACTAAAATTGCGACAGGCTTTGGTGGTGGTGACGGATTGGTCAAAACCAAATCTGGCAAAATTATTATTAGTGATTGGAAATCTGGCAAAATTTACCAAATGGTTGCTGGTCAAGCGCGTGTAATAAAAGAAGGTTATCAAGCTGCAGCCGATATCGCTTTAATGCAAGATGGCACAACCTTAATGGTGCCAGATATGAAAGCAGGTGAACTCGATTTTATTGACGTTAAATAGCTTGTTAAAATTAAATACGTTTTTAACAGTTAGCAAAACAATATGATGAAACTCGAACTTCGCAAGGCCGCGCTAGATTGGCTTTGCGAGCCTGATGCCAATATTAAAGTAGCTGGTGTATTGTCGCTAGGCAACAGCCCTCATTGTACCATCGCTGCAAGCCAACATCTATGCGCCTCGCAGAGCATACCTGGCAGACCATCTAAGCCAGATCTGGTATCACCTTTAAGTTTACCCAAACGTTCTATGCGCACAGTTGAAGGCCGTGCTGCGCTGATTCACGCGCTTGCCCACATTGAGTTTAATGCCATTAATTTAGCGTTAGATGCCATTTGGCGCTTTAGTAATATGCCAGAAAATTACTATCGCGACTGGCTAAAGGTGGCGCGCGAAGAAGCGCATCATTTCTCACTACTTAACGCACATTTACAAACTATAGGTTTTGCCTATGGCGATTTTGCAGGCCATGATAGCTTATGGGAAATGGTCGATAGAACCAAAAATGATGTATTAGCAAGAATGGCATTAGTGCCCCGCACCATGGAGGCACGTGGTTTAGACGCCTTGCCAGCGTTGCGAGCAAAGC
>JANMNC010000117.1:0-6748 GCA_031373695.1 Methylotenera sp.
AAAACTTTTTATGGTGGTACTGAAAAAGGCTACACTGATTATCCATTTTTAAGTTTATAAATCTACTGTCATCGCGAGCGCGACCCGCAACCTGATTTTTACTGCCATTCAGACGTAAGTTTGAATGGCAGTAATATTAAGTAACAAAGGAAAATAACATGCAAAAAACCGCCACCACCCAACAACCCATTAACACGCTAATTGCGAATCGTTGGAGCCCGCGTGCTTTTGACGCTAGCAAATCAGTCAGCCATGAACAAATCGTGGCGCTGTGTGAGGCAGCACGCTGGGCGCCCAGTTGTTTTGGTGATGAGCCTTGGCGCTTTATCGTTTGGGATAAACATGCAGATGAAAAATCTTGGCAGCAAGCGTTTGATTGTTTGGCGCCCAGTAACCAAACCTGGGTAAAAAATGCACCAGTGTTAATGCTAATTTGTGCAGATACATTGTTTGGGCATAACCAAACGTCAAACCGCTGGGCACAATACGATACAGGCGCAGCGGCAGAGAACTGTTGCTTGCAAGCAAGCCATATGGGCTTAGCAGCGCACCAAATGGGTGGTTTTAATGCCGATGCTGCACGCGATGCTTTTAACATTCCTGCACAAATCACCCCAATGGCTATGCTAGCGATTGGTTATGAAGGTGATGCAAATGACTTGCCAGAAGAACTAAAAGCAAGAGAGCTGGCAGCACGTAAACGTAAACCACTGGGCGATTTATTCTTTACAGGCACTTGGGGTAAGCCCGTTTAGCTTAAAAAATAGATGCTCTGAAGCCACAAGGGCCATCACCGCAGAATATACCAGCTAAAGCTGATTATTCATGCGCGGAACCCCCATGTTTATTGCTTCTCAGCCGCTTTATTTAAGCGTATGTGATTGTGCCTATATAAATCAATTGGTTGCTGGGCAGCAAGCCTAGGAACTTAACTTAAATGCGAAGCTCTGTTAGAATCATGCTTCACTCAATTTAAGGCAAAATCATGGCTGTTGTCACACTTACCAAAGAAAACTTTAAACAAACTATTGAGAAAAACAATTTCGTTATTGTTGATTTTTGGGCGTCTTGGTGTGAGCCTTGTATGGCATTTACACCGACGTTTGAAGCAGCGGCTTTAAATAATCCAGATATTGTATTTGGTATGGTTAATACTGAAACAGACCCTGAAATTGGTGAGTATTTTGAAGTGAATCAAATTCCTGGTATTTTGGTGATTCGCGAACAAGCTGGTATTCATGCACAAGTTGGTGAGATTGGTGCGCCAGCGTTTGCTGAGATTATTAAATGGGCACGTGAGTATGATATGAATACTGTGCGTACTTTTTACGCTGATGAAGAGGCGAAAACAGCGATAAAAAACTAGCCAATTAACAATATGAGTCATAAAAAAAGCCGCTATATTGAGCGGCTTTTTTATGACTGTTAATATCGTAAAAACTGCTATTTAAAAGCCACCAGTAGTCACGAACTGAAAAATATAAAAAGCGCCAATAGCCATCATAATATACATGGGAAAATCGCCACTTTTTTTATTTTCACCTAACTCGGCAGATGACATCCAGCGGTTTAACAACCAAAGTACAAAAATAATTACCGGAATAAACATCATGTGCGTGGTTGAATCAAACAGCCATGACAAAGCGCTTTTAAGCCAGCCACCTTCTTTAAAAAACTCCATTGCAATGCCTGCTAACCCAATAAATACCAGCAAAATGCCACTAAAAGACATTAGCGTTTTGGCTAAAGTGTCTGCTTTAATATCAGCATTTTTGCTGTATTTGTTGGGGTCTTTTTTTTGTGGTGCAGCCATGTCTTTCTCCCTTAATTTGCGTTTATTAATTTAATCTAAATTTAATTTGGGCTGAGATATTTTGCAGGATCAACCGATTTACCTAAACGCCTAATTTCAAAGTGTAGCTTAACAGTATTTGAATCGGTATTACCCATTTCTGCGATTTTTTGGCCGCTAGCAACCGATTGGCCTTCTTTAACCAATATTTTACTGTTGTGCGCGTAAACCGATAAAAAGGTTTTGTTGTGCTTAATAATGACTAGTTTGCCATAGCCACGCAAATCAGAACCGCTATAAATCACCTTGCCACTACTAGCTGCATTAATCGCTTGCCCTGTGCTGCCACCAATATCTAAGCCTTTGTTAGTCGCCTCGTTAAAGCTAGCAACCACCTTACCTTGTGCAGGCCATATCCAAGCGATGGCTTCGTCATCTGTTGGCTTTGTATCAGTGGGTTTGGTGTCTATTGGCTTAGTTTCAGCTGGCTTAATTTCTGCTGCTTTGGTTGGCGTGTTTTTAACTGGAACGTTGTTAATTGCTACAGTACGATTCATCGCCTCTAAGCTATAGGCTTCGCGCACTGCTTTTGGCTCAGATAATATTGGCGTTACAGCCGATATGATTGGTTTAGATTCTGTTGCTGTTTTGTCACCAGTTACAACGGGGTCAGTTTTCATTGGGGTAAGCACCACACCATCTTCTGTTTGGGTGGGTGTAGCTTTACCAGTTTCTGCTACATTCATTTTGTTATTTAAGCTGCTAAGCGCAAGTTTTTGTCCAATTTGAATGGGATAAGGTGCGCTAATATTATTGGCAGCTGCAATTTCTTTGTAATCGTAGCCGTACTCTAAGCCGATGCTAAAAAGCGTATCGCCTTTTTTAACAATATGGCTATCAGGCCGCCAATCTTTATTTGTGGCTATTTTGCTAGATTGACTACTATTGGTTTGGTTATTAGGTGGTTTTGGTTTACCAGATTGTGGTGCGCGTTCAATTACGGGTGCAGGTGGGTTACTTTCACAGGCGGCTAGTAACAAAACTAATGCTGCGATAACAATACTTTTCAAGAACTCACTCCACCCAATAAAGGCACAAATTTAACTGGCTCTAATTTGGTTTGTTGGTATTCGGTCGCGGTGCGCTCAATCACGGTTAAAACTTGTGCGGCGGTGCCAATGGGTATGACTAAGCGCCCACCAATTGCCAGTTGTGTTAGTAACTCTTGTGGTACATGGCTTGCCGCTGCGGTCACAATAATGCCATCAAAGGGTGCGAACTCACTCAAACCAATGCTGCCATCAGCGTGATCTAGCTTAATGTTAGTGCATTTTAGTGTGCGTAAATGGCCGCGCGCTTTCATCACCAGTGGGCGAATGCGTTCAACTGACAACACTTCTTTAGCCACTTTAGATAACACTGCTGTTTGATAGCCGCAGCCAGTACCAATTTCTAGTACTTTATTTAACTGTGCACCATTACGTAAAATTTCGGTCATGCGTGCCACAATATATGGCTGTGAAATGGTTTGACCAAAGCCAATCGGTAGCGATACGTCTTCATAAGCGCGAATCGATAAAGCCTCATCTACAAAAATATGGCGTGGTATTTCTGCCATCGCATGCAACACTATTTCATCTTGTATGCCTTGCTCACGCAGTCTTGCCAACATGCGGTCGCGGGTTCGGCTTGATGTCATGCCAATGCCAGTTTTGGGAGTTAATAGCGCCATGTTACTTGGTGGCCAAATTAGTGGGTGAATTTGGCGCAGAATCAGGGGTTAGCCAGTTTCTAATCTCAGCCATTTGACTATGTTTGGTTAAATCTACCTGAATGGGCGAAATAGACACAGTGTTATGCGCAACAGCATAAAAATCTGTGCCTTCGCCGCCATCATTGGGTTGGCCCGCCGCGCCTACCCAGTACACCGTTTCACCTCTGGGAGTTTTAAGCTGAATCACAGGCTCTGCCTTGTGGCGCTTGCCTAGACGGGTAATTGTGCGGCCTTTTAATTCATCATAAGGCACATCGGGTACGTTAATGTTTAGCAGTGTTGGCGAAGCAAAACCAGTGTTTTGATAATGCTGAACCAGCTCTACAGCAACGCGTGCTGCCGTTTCAAAGTGGGTAGCATTATGTTGTGACATTGAAACAGCAAACGAAGGAATGCCTAATAAATAACCTTCCATCGCAGCCGCTACGGTGCCAGAGTAGATTGTGTCGTCCCCCATATTAGCACCATCGTTAATGCCGCTAATCACCATATCTGGCATGGTATCCATTAAGCCCGTCAGTGCAATATGCACGCAATCGGTGGGTGTGCCGTTAACATAAAAAAAACCGTTGCTGGCTTTTTTAACACTTAATGGCCTATCTAAAGTGAGTGAATTGCTGGCACCGCTGCGGTTGCGTTCTGGGGCTACCACTGTAATATCGGCAATTTTAGCCAAATGACTGGCTAAAACATTGAGTCCAGGGGCAAAATAGCCATCATCGTTTGAGATTAAAATGCGCATACTTAGCTTGAATGAAAGTGAGAACTTAATTTAATTAATTTAATTTATCTAAACTAATTATAAATCAAGCATGCTTAGTTTAAGCGTTGTTTCGTGTAAGTTTGGCATAATAAATTGCGCAACTAAAAAATAGTAGCGTTAACGCCACTTCTAGCAAGGCCAGTTTGGCCGAAGCGCCTGTATCAGACCATGCACGCACTACGCCTTCGGTAAAGTAAAGCAACACAAACATGCTAGCCCATTGATAGGTATAGCGGTGGCCTTTAAGTATGCCAAATAAAGGAATAAGCAATGGCAAGGCTTTTAAAATAAGCAGTGAGCCATTTGGTTTAAATGGCGCTAGAACGCTCTCCCATGCTACGCACAATAAAATTAGCGCGATTAAACTGGTGCTTGCACCTAATTGAAGGTTTTTAGCCGATAAGTTTTTTAGTATATTGAGTTTAATCATGTTTTTGCAGTTTAGCTTGCACTTGCCGGTTTAGTTTACTCTAGCTGTTTTAGCTTGCGTTTGCCGTTTTAGAAAACGCAATAAAAGCTGCGCGGGCAGAGTTTGCATCAAATATTGGGGCTTCAAAATTAAAGCGCAATATTTTAATGTTGTCGGCAGTAGTCGCCGCTATATCAAAACCTTCACTGTCCACACCAACTAAGCTTGCCTTAATGGCTGCAACACTGTGAAAATGTTGGCAATACGCCAGTAAACTATCATTATGGTCGGCATTCATGTGCGCTATCATGCCAGTTTCTAAGGCGGCAATTGTGCTATTTGGCGCCTTTAAATCACTATTGCTAATGGCATTACCATTTACCCAACCCATTTTTCCAAAGCCAGCAATATAACGCGCTTGGGCAATATGAATGCGGTAAAACGAGAAATCATGCATGGCAAAATAGCCTGCCGATTCTGGAAAGTAGCGGCAATAACGCGCCATTAAATCGGCATCGTCTTTGCCTATATTCTTCGCTTCACCAATCAATGTCAGCCTTGCGTTTGCTTGCAAATCATCACCTGATTTTGAACTAAAAGGCGCAAATACTAATAAAGAAACCTTTGGGTTAGAAAGTATGTTTTTAGTATGCTCTGCAATGCTGCTGATTAAAATAATGGGTTGGCAATGATGATCGAGCACAAATGGGGTTACCGAACCAAATGGATAGCCATCAAACTTGAGTGAGTGCGTAGATAAAATGCCGTGGCGTGTGCTGTGTAAAAACTGTCTTGCCTCAGTTGCTAAATCCATTTAGTTGCTTTCATGCGGTTAATTTTAATGCCGTTTCTGCCAAGCGTTTACCTAATGCAATACATAGCTTTTTCTCGTCAGCAGTCAATGGCTTATCATTCATTGCGCCACCAATATGGCTTGCCCCATAAGGCGTACCGCCAAATTGCGTGCTAGATAACTCAGGCTCAGAATACGGTAAACCCACAATAACCATACCATGATGCATCAGCGGCAACATCATTGTAACTAAAGTAGTTTCGTTGCCACCGTGCATACTGCCAGTGCTGGTAAATACACAAGCTGGCTTACCAATAAGCGCACCTTTAAGCCATAAACTAGTTGTGCTATCTAAAAAATACTTCATAGGCGCCGCCATATTACCAAAGCGAGTAGGGCTGCCCAGCGCTAATCCTATGCATTCGTTTAAATCACTCAATTCAACATAAGGGTCACCACTGGTTGGAATATCAGGCTCAGTAGATTCACAATTGGCAGATACTTTTGGCACAGTACGGACGCGTGCTTTTGCCCCCGTAATAGATTCGACACCGCGCGCGATTAATTGTGCCATTTCTTTAACGGCACCACCTTGCGAGTAATAGAGAACTAGGATTTCACTCATCTACAAAGCCTTGAAAAATTTATGATTGTATATGTTGAGTTAATTCCGTAGCTTTGCCAATATAACTAGCTGGGGTCATTTCTAGTAATAACTGTTTGGCATCTGCAGGTATTTTTAGCCCTTGTATAAACGCGTGTAGCGATTCTTTGTTAATGCCACCTTTTCCTCTAGTCAACTCTTTAAGTTGCTCATACGGATTCTCGATGCCGTAGCGGCGCATCACGGTTTGAATCGGCTCAGCTAGCACTTCCCAGCTATTATCTAAATCTTCGGCTAGTTTAGCTTGGTTAATTTCTAGCTTATTTAAGCCACGTAAACAGGAATCGTAACCCAGCAGCGTATAGCCAAAAGCCACGCCCATATTTCTCAAAACCGTAGAGTCGGTTAAATCGCGTTGCCAGCGTGAAATCGGTAATTTTTCAGCCATATGGCGTAACACTGCATTGGCTAACCCTAAATTACCTTCACTGTTTTCAAAGTCAATCGGATTAACTTTGTGCGGCATGGTGGATGAGCCGATTTCACCTGCTTTGACTTTTTGTTTAAAGTAACCCACTGAAATATAGCCCCAAATATCGCGGTTAAGGTCTAT
>JANMNC010000156.1:0-10137 GCA_031373695.1 Methylotenera sp.
CTGTTATTGAGAAAATTGACCGTGTTAGTAAGCCTGGTCTTCGCATATACAAGGGTAGTGAAAATATACCTAAAGTAATGAATGGCCTTGGTGTGACGATTATGTCTACATCCAAGGGTGTAATGACAGATCGTAAAGCACAAGCAGCCGGTATCGGTGGCGAAGTGTTGTGCGTAGTGGCTTAAGGAGAAGCAAATGTCACGTGTTGCTAAAAATCCAGTCGCTATCCCAGAAAAAGTAGAAATTGTACTAAGTGCAAATAGTATTGCAGTTAGTGGTCCTTTAGGAAAGCTTTCTCACCCATTAACCAATGCCGTTGAGCTAAAACGTGAAGGTCAGACTATTACGTTTGCCGCCACTAGTGATACTAAACACTCAAGCGCAATGTCAGGTACATTGCGTGCGCTAGTGTCTAACATGGTGCAGGGTGTTTCTGTTGGTTTTACGCGTAAATTAACTTTGGTTGGTGTTGGTTATAAGGCCAATGCGCAAGGTGCAATGCTTAATTTAGAATTAGGTTATTCACACCCAATTAATCATAAAATGCCTGATGGCATTACGGTTGCAACGCCTACCCCTACAGAAGTTATTTTAACTGGTGTAGATAAGCAAGTAATTGGTCAGGTTGCTGCTCAAATTCGTTCGTATCGTGCTCCAGAGCCATATAAAGGCAAGGGTGTTCGTTACTCAGATGAAGTAGTTGCAATTAAAGAAACTAAAAAGAAATAAGTAGTCGAAAATAAGTAGATAAGGTCAAACCATGAACAACGTAGATAATCGCTTGCGCCGTGCACGTAAAACCCGTGCCAAAATTGCCGAGTTAAAAGTGACGCGTTTAAGCGTGCACCGTACTAATACGCATATTTATGCGCAAATTATTGCAGATACTGGCAATACAGTACTGGCTAGCGCTTCAACAGTTGAAGCTGATGTTCGCAAAAAAGTTAAGAATGGTGGCAATGTAGAAGCTGCTGCCGCTATTGGTAAATTAATTGCTGAAAAAGCGAAAAAAGCTGGTATTACAACTGTGGCTTTTGATCGTTCAGGTTACAAATACCATGGTCGTATTAAGGCGTTAGCTGATGCTGCGCGTGAAAACGGCCTGTCATTCTAAGAAGCGAGACAGATAATGGCTAGAGAAATCGAACAACAACAGCAAACCGATGGTTTGCGTGAAAAAATGATTACTGTAAACCGTGTAAGTAAAACGGTTAAAGGTGGTCGTATTATGAGTTTCGCTGCATTGACTGTAGTCGGTGATGGTGATGGTGCCGTTGGCATGGGTAAAGGCAAAGCACGTGAAGTGCCAGTTGCTGTACAAAAAGCCATGGATGAAGCGCGTCGCGGCATGCTTAAAGTAAACCTAAATAACGGTACATTGCATCACGCAGTTACTGGTGTACATGGTGCGGCTAAAGTATTTATTCAGCCTGCATCTGAGGGTACTGGAATTATTGCTGGTGGTGCAATGCGCGCTATTTTTGAGGTGATGGGCATTACCAATGTGGTTGCTAAATGTATTGGTTCGACTAACCCTTACAATCTAGTGCGCGCCACTCTGAATGGCTTAGAGTCAATGAATACGCCATCAGAAATTGCTGCAAAACGTGGTAAATCAGTTGAAGAAATTAGAGGCTAATGATGGCTAAAACGAAAAAAGATGCATCAACAGTAACGGTTACGTTGGTAAGAAGTGTTATTGGCCGTATTGAGTCGCATAAAGCAACTGTTAAAGGTTTGGGTCTGCGTCGCATGCACCATACAGTTGTGTTGCAAGATACGCCAGAAATTCGTGGCATGATTAACACAGTTGGCTATCTATTAAAGGTAGAAGGATAATGCAATTAAATACAATTAAACCTGCAGAAGGTTCTAAAAAAGAAGCTAGACGCGTTGGTCGCGGTATCGGTTCTGGTTTTGGTAAAACTGCAGGTCGTGGTCACAAAGGTCAAAAGTCACGCACTGGTGGTTTCCATAAAGTTGGTTTCGAAGGCGGTCAAATGCCTTTGCAACGACGTTTACCTAAACGTGGCTTTAAATCACTAACTAAGGCGGACACTGCGCATGTTCGTACTTCAGAGTTAAATAATCTGCCTGTAGACATCATTGATTTGCTAGTGCTTAAGCAAGCGAATGTAATTTCAGGTAATGCATTAGCTGCTAAAGTATTTTTGTCTGGCCCAGTGACTAAGAAGCTTCAATTAAGCGGTTTATTGCTTACAAAAGGCGCACGTGCAGCTATTGAAGCTGTTGGTGGCAAAGTAGTTGAAACTGAATAAGTAATAGAATAAGAGAATAGCATTGGCGCAAGATAGTCTTTTAGGTGCAGTAGGTAAAATGGGCGAGCTAAAAAGCCGCCTGTGGTTTGTATTAGGTGCATTAATTGTGTACCGACTAGGTGCGCACATACCTGTACCTGGTATTGATCCAGCTGTACTTAAGCAACTATTTGATTCGCAAAGTGGCGGCATACTAGGTATGTTTAATATGTTTTCTGGCGGAGCGCTGTCTAGATTCACAGTATTTGCATTAGGTATTATGCCGTATATTTCTGCATCAATTATTATGCAGTTGTTGTCTGTAGTGTCTCCTAAAATGGAGCAGCTGAAAAAAGAAGGTGAAGCTGGTAGACGCACAATTACTAAATATACGCGTTATGGCACAGTAGTATTGGCTACATTTCAAGCGCTGGGAATTGCTATTGCCCTTGAAGGTCAAGCAGGGCTTGTGCTTGAGCCTGGTTTGGCATTTAGGCTAACAGCAGTGATTACACTCGTCAGCGGCACAATGTTCTTAATGTGGTTGGGTGAGCAAATTACAGAGCGCGGAATTGGTAACGGTATTTCAATTATTATATTCGCTGGTATTGTGGCTGGTTTACCAAGTGCAGTTGGAAGTACATTAGAACTGGCACGTACTGGTGCTTTTTCAATACCATTAGTAATATTTTTGTTTATTGCAATATTATTAGTAACGGCGTTGGTTGTGTTTGTAGAGCGTGGACAGCGAAAAATCACTGTTAATTATGCTAAGCGTCAAGTTGGTAATAAGGTTTATGGTGGTCAAACTACGCATTTGCCGATGAAGCTCAATATGGCCGGTGTAATTCCTCCAATTTTTGCATCAAGTATTATATTGTTCCCAGCAACTTTAGCTGGTTGGTTTGGTAGTAGTGAAAAGCTGTATTGGTTGAAAGACGTTAGCAACGTGTTGTCTCCAGGCCAACCTATTTACATATTATTTTTTGCTGCAGCTATTATGTTTTTTTGCTTCTTTTACACAGCCTTAGTGTTTAATCCTAAAGAGACTGCTGATAATTTGAAGAAAAGCGGTGCGTTCATACCAGGTATACGTCCTGGCGAGCAAACAGCTAAGTATATTGATAAGATAATGGGCCGTTTAACATTGATTGGTGCTATTTACATCACTTTAGTATGTTTGTTACCAGAATTTTTAAGATTAAAATTTAACACACCATTTTATTTCGGCGGTACATCGTTGTTAATTATAGTGGTTGTGACGATGGATTTTATGACGCAAGTGCAATCACATCTGATGTCACATCAGTATGAAGGATTGCTAAAAAAAGCTAATTTTAAAGGCGGCGCTGCTGTTCGTTAAATTGTTAATAGCTTTAAGTTAGTTGTTATTAATGTAGTTGTATTAATCAAATAATATTAAGTAGTGTGAGGTAATTATGAGAGTTCGTGCATCAGTAAAAGCGTTGTGCCGTAACTGTAAAGTTGTTCGTCGCCGTGGTGTTGTGCGTATTATTTGCACCGATCCACGTCACAAACAACGTCAAGGTTAATTAGTAATTTGCAGTCTTCTTGATTTTGGTTTTGAGAAAATAAGTAAAACTGTTAAAATCTAAGGCTTTTTTATTTGGTCGCTAAGTTTTGCGATTTGTTTTGGAGTTAAAGTATGGCTCGTATTGCTGGGGTTAATATCCCGAACAACAAACACGCTGAAATCGCACTAACTGCGATTTTTGGTATTGGTAGAAATACAGCACAAAAAATATGTGTTGCTGCTGGCGTTTTGGCTTCCACCAAAGTAAAAGATCTTAACGATGCTGATGTTGAAAAGCTTCGTGATGAAGTGGCCAAGGTTAAGGTAGAAGGCGATTTGCGCCGTGAAGTTTCTATGAATATTAAGCGTTTAATGGACTTAGGTTGCTATCGTGGCGTGCGTCATCGTCGTGGTTTACCTGTTCGTGGTCAACGTACTAAAACCAATGCGCGTACGCGTAAGGGCCCAGTTAAAGCAATTAAACAAGCTAAGTAATTAATAAGTTTTTGTTTAATTTTATCAAGATTTAATTTAGTAAGATTTATTGGTAAGGACAGTACAACATGGCAAAAGCTAATGTACGTGTAAGAAAAAAAGTTAAAAAGAATATTGCAGAGGGTATAGCCCACGTGCATGCTTCTTTTAACAATACAATTATCACAATCACTGATCGTCAAGGTAATGCGCTTTCATGGGCAACCTCAGGTGGTCAAGGTTTCAAGGGCTCACGTAAGAGTACGCCATTTGCTGCACAAGTTGCGGCAGAGGTTGCTGGTAAATCAGCACAAGAGTCTGGTGTTAAAAACTTAGAAGTGCGCATTAAAGGTCCTGGCCCTGGCCGTGAGTCTGCAGTACGTGCACTTAACGCTGCTGGTTTTAAAATTACCAGTATCACTGATGTGACGCCTGTGCCGCATAACGGCTGCCGTCCACCTAAAAAACGTCGCATTTAAGCGCAAAAAGATTACTGGAGAACTATCTTGGCTAGAAATTTAGATCCTAAATGCCGTCAGTGCCGCCGTGAAGGCGAAAAATTATTTTTAAAAGCTGAAAAATGCTTTACAGATAAATGTGCAATTGAAAAACGTAACTTCCCACCAGGTCAGCACGGTCAACGTCGTAACTCACGTTTATCTGACTACGGTGTACAGTTACGTGAAAAACAAAAAGTACGTCGTATTTACGGTGTATTAGAAGGTCAATTCCGTAGTTATTACGCTGAAGCAGATCGCCAAAAAGGCATTACTGGTGAAAACTTATTACAATTATTGGAATGTCGTTTAGATAACGTTGCTTTCCGTATGGGTTTGGCTGGTTCACGTACAGAAGCTCGACAAGTTGTGCGCCACAATAGTATTTTAGTGAATGGTAAACGCGTTAATATACCTTCATATCAAGTTAAAGCGGGTGATGTGGTTTCTGTTGCAGAAGCCTCTAGAACTCAGTTGCGTATTAAAGGCGCACTTGAAGCGGCAGAACAACGTGGCTTCCCAGCATGGTTAGAAGTTAATGTTAAAGCCTTCACTGGTACATTTAAATCTAAACCACAACGTGATGATTTGCCTTCAACCATTAACGAATCATTGGTAGTTGAGTTGTATTCTAAGTAATTAGTACTTAGGCAATACTTACTCCCAATAACGTCAAGGAATTTTATGCAAAACAATCCAGCTGAATATTTAAAACCACGTGTAGTGGATGTTGAAGTGATTACACCGCTACGTGCTCGTGTAACACTTGAGCCTATGGAACGTGGTTTTGGTTATACATTAGGTAATGCACTGCGTCGTGTTTTATTATCGTCTATTCCAGGCTTTGCTATTACAGAAGTAAAAATTGATGGTGTAGTACATGAGTACTCTACCATTGATGGTGTGCAAGAAGATGTTGTTGATATATTGTTAAACCTTAAAGGTGTGGCATTAAAGTTAAACAATAAAACAGAAACAATTTTAACATTAAGCAAGTCAACGGAAGGCGTTGTTACAGCCGCCGATTTTGATACAGGGCACGATGCTGAAATCGTTAACCCGAATCATGTTATTGCGCATCTAACAAAAGGTGGCAAACTTAACTTGGAAGTTAAAGTTGAAATGGGCCGTGGTTATCAGCCTGTTCCAGCGCGTCAAAAAAATGACGAAGAAGATCGTGTGCTTGGTTTTATTATGGTTGATGCGTCATTCAGCCCAATTAATAAAGTGAGCTATCAAGTTGAAAGTGCGCGCGTTGAACAACGTACTGACTTAGATAAACTGGTGATGGATGTTGAAACAAACGGTGTGATTGAACCAGAACAAGCGATTCGCGATGCGGCACGTATCTTGATTGGGCAATTATCAGTATTTGCCAACCTAGAAGGTTCGCCAAACGAAGTTGAAGTTAAATCTGCACCTCAAGTTGACCCAATTTTATTGCGTCCAGTAGATGATTTAGAGTTAACAGTACGCTCAGCTAATTGTTTAAAAGCCGAAAATATTTTTTACATCGGTGACTTAATTCAACGTAGTGAGAATGAGTTATTAAAAGCACCTAACTTAGGTCGCAAATCTTTAAACGAAATTAAAGATGTTTTGGCAACTAAAGGTTTAACGTTAGGTATGAAGCTTGAAAACTGGCCACCAGTCGGTTTAGAAAAAGCGTAAGTTAAAGCATAATTTAAAAGCTTATAAATAAGCTTAATATTAAGTAAAAGAAACCTTAAGGAATTACTATGCGTCACGGTAATAGCAATCGTAAATTAAATCGTACTAGCAGCCATCGCGCAGCTATGTTTCGCAACATGTCAGTATCTTTGCTAAGGCATGAAGTTATTAGAACAACCTTACCAAAGGCAAAAGAGCTGCGCAAATATGCAGAGCCTCTGATTACTTTAGGTAAAGACGCAACATTAGCTAATCGTCGCTTAGCATTTAGCCGCCTGCGTGATCGTGATATTGTTGGTAAGTTGTTTGGTGAGCTTGGTCCACGCTACAATGCGCGTAATGGTGGTTATTTACGTATATTAAAATGCGGTTTCCGTAATGGTGATAATGCCCCAATGGCATTGGTAGAGTTGGTTGATCGCCCAGATACAAGTACAGAACCTGTTACTGCTGAATAAGCATTAATCAGTAAAAAAGCCAGCTTATAGCTGGCTTTTTTGTTGTCTGAAACATAATTGCTTAGTGACTCATTTTAAGAAGTGATGAATATCTGCCGCGTTAAATGGCCAATTTAACTCAGTATTTGAGTCTTCCCGTTGTAAAACAGGAATCTTCAAAGCATATTGATTAAGTAGCGCGTCATTAGTAGTAATTTCAATTAACTCAAGGCTAATATCTACTTGCATGTCTGATAACATCGAAATGGCAAGCTCACATAAATGGCAGTGGCTAGTTGAGTATAAAATAACTTTTATTGGCATGTATTTTAATTAGGCTATAAAACTGGCTGTTTAAAACACACATTTTCCATCAAAACTAAAAATAATTCATAAAAATAAACCATAATAACGTTTTACGCTGTTAAAGATAGATCAAGGTACTGTATGTCCGATCTGCAAGAAATAAAAGAAAACTCAAAAGATAGTCCTAAAGATAGCCTTAGTGAAAATCTACAGCTTGTCATTACCTTATTAGATAAGCACAAGCTTGTAGAAAGCCTTGTGCACAAGCAAGCCATGCCAAATCACGTTTTAGTGGAATCGCTGGTACATAAACAAAATCTTAATGAGCTGCAAAAAAAGCTAGATACATTACATCCCGCTGATGTGGCGCATATTTTAGAAGCATTGCCACTGCAAGATCGGTTAAATGTTTGGGATTTAGTAAAAGCTGAACGTGATGGCGACATTCTGCTTGAGGTGTCTGATGCAGTACGTCAAACACTAATTGCCGATATGAATAGTAACGAGTTGCTGGCTGCAGCTGAGCAACTAGACACCGATGAGTTGGCAGACTTAGCGCCTGACTTACCAAAAGATGTGCTGCAAGATTTGATGGACAGTTTGGATTCGCTGAATCGTGAGCGTTTGCAATCTGCGCTTTCTTACCCAGATGATGCCGTGGGTGCGCTGATGGATTTTGATATTGTTACCATTCGCGAAGACATCACTCTGGAAGTGGCGCTGCGCTATTTACGTCGCCTAGGCAGTTTGCCAGACCATACTGATAAAATATTTGTAGTTGATAGAAATGACATTTTATTAGGCGTGTTGCCACTTAAGCGCATGGTGGTGAATGATTTAGATGCTAACGTAGCCGACATAATGGCACAAGACGCTGTGGTATTTCATCCAGAAGATATTGCTGATGAAGCGGCAAAGGCGTTTGAGCGGTACGATTTGGTAACAGCGCCAGTCGTAGATGAAAATAATAAGTTGGTAGGGCGTATTACTGTAGATGCTGTAATGGATTTTAATCGTGAAGAGGCAGAATCGGATATGCTATCGATGGCAGGCTTGCGTGAAGAAGAGGATTTTTTCGCGTCAGTTTGGAAATCAGTGCAAAACCGTTGGGCATGGCTAGCTATTAATTTAGTAACAGCGCTTGTGGCATCTCGTGTCATTGGTTTATTCGAAGGATCAATTGAAAAAATCGTGGCGCTAGCTGCATTAATGCCGATAGTGGCGGGTATTGGCGGCAACTCGGGCAACCAAACTACCACCATGATTGTACGTGGCTTAGCCTTAGGCCAAATTTCTGCACATAATATGCAATCGCTAGTTAAAAAGGAGCTTGGTGTTTCCTTGCTAAATGGATTGATATGGGGTGGTGTTTTAGGTTTAATTGCTTATGTTTTATATGGAAATTATCAACTTGGATTGGTAATGATGAGCGCAATGACTATTAATTTGCTATTAGCCGCTGTGATGGGTGTGATGATTCCGTTAGTGATGACTAAGTTTGGCCGCGACCCTGCAGTAGGTTCTAGCGTATTAATTACAGCCATGACAGATAGCGGTGGTTTTTTCATCTTTTTAGGCTTAGCTACAATATTTTTAATATAGGGCTACCCAAATAAACTATCAATAAAAAATTAGTTGGCAATTAAAAGTTAACACTGCGGAAATCTAAATGAATTCAGAAATTCAAACTATTTGGCGAGAAATACAGATAGATTTATCTACGCCAGTAATAGCATGGCAAGTAGCCATTATTATCGCCGCCTTAGTGATTGCCTGGATGATTAATGGTGCTTTGCGTCAATATGTAATGCAGCGTGCGCCAGAGCACTGGAAAATGGCCATAGGCAGCATCAATCGTGTGCTGTTTCCACTGTCGACATTAGCGATGGTATTGTTAAGTCAATTGTTGCTATCAGGCTGGCAGCACACAAGTCTGTTACAGCTCACAAGCCGGCTATTATTGGCTATGGCAGCTATTCGATTAATTGTCTATTTTGTGCGCTACTTATTTCCCCCAGGTGGCTGGCTTAAAACACTAGAAAATATAATAGCTTGGAGTATATGGGGAGTGCTGGTGTTGCATCTCACTGGTGTGTTGCCTGAAATTACGCAAGGCCTAGAGAGCATGCGCTTTAATATTGGCAAAAATCCTGTCAATTTACTATTAGTGTTGCAAGCCCTAGTAACCATCGTTATCACCATTTTCGTTGCTTTGTGGATAAGCCGAGTAGTAGAAAATAAACTAATGCGTACTGAGCACGTTAATGCCAATTTGCGTGTGGTGCTTAGCAAGCTTATTCGCATTATTTTAATGTTTATAGCGCTGCTAGTTGCATTATCGGCAGTGGGGCTAGATATTACTTTGTTGTCAGTATTTGGCGGTGCGCTAGGTGTAGGGTTGGGGTTTGGTTTGCAGCGTATAGCCAGTAACTATGTGAGCGGATTTATTATCTTATTAGATAAATCGATGCAAATTGGCGATGTGATTTCTGTAGATAAACATTATGGTGTGGTGAGCGACATGCGCTCGCGCTATATGGTGCTTAGTAAGTTAGATGGCACTAATGTCATTATCCCAAATGAAACACTGATTACTACAGCAGTAGTTAACCATTCACTGACTGAACATAAAGGACGTGTGCAAATACGCTTAGCTGTAAGCTATGAAGCGCAGCTAGAGCTAGCAATGCAACTGATGCGTGACAGTGCTAACCAACATGTGCGCGTACTGCAAAGCCCGATACCGGAAGTGCAGGTCAAAGGTTTTAGTGAACATGGCATAGAATTAGCACTTACCGTATGGATTGAAGACCCTGAAAAGGGTGCTGCAGGTTTGCAATCAGCTTTGTATATGGATGTTTGGAAATTGTTTAAACAGAACTCAATCAGCTTTGCAAAAACAGCTACGAGTAACGAATAACATAAGCAAGAAAAAAGTTTAGGTCAGTAATATATAGTTA
>JANMNC010000160.1:0-6811 GCA_031373695.1 Methylotenera sp.
CTTAATGCTCATCTTAACCGCTAAAATAAATGCAGAAACAAAAGCCGCTGGATAACTTAAAAATACTTTTACGGCAGAAAATATTAGCGGAAATACACCAGATTTTAATACGTATTGTGTTTTAGATTGTTCACTGATGTCGTCAATATCAATTTGCTTTTCATCCCAACCACGCATAGAAATGCGTTGCACCTCAAACCCCAAACGCTCTAAAGCTAGAATTTCGCGGCGAATAAAAGTGTGACTCACCTTTGGGTACTGGTTTACTAAATATGTAACTCGCATTACTGTTTAAATTAAGAGTCCAATTTGGTTGCACATGATTGGCTTTCAAAAACACCTTCAATTTTCGTTACTAAATTTCTTAAATATTGATCTTGAGTTTCTTTTGAGAACATATTTTTAAGCTCAATTAACGCACTCTCTTCCACCGAATACTTTCCAGCATCCATTTCTTTAATGCATTTAAGAAGTTCGTAAATCATATGTTTTATGTCTCCACAACTTACTTCAGTAAAGCAAGAAAAATGAAAGTACTCTTTGCTTCCCTCACCAGTATAACCAATTACATGGGCTCCACTCAATGCCGCCATTACAGGTGGCATAGCTAAGCCTTCAAACTCACTAAAAGATAAAAATATTTTTGTATCTGATAGCTTTTCATAAACCATAGCCTCGGAAACATTATCGATAGCCTCTAAACACCAGCCTAATGGCAAACTTTCTTTAACCATAAACAGAAGAAGCTCTGTATGACGAGTAAGCTTTCTTGGCATATAAGTAATTAAGTTTTTCTTAGTTTTGAGAGGTTTAAAACCTGCCTTATCGATGACGAAGTGTGATTTCATAACTTTGGCTGCACAATCAGGAAACGTTAACTTAATATTTTCAACTGTGTCATCAGAGTTACCAATAATAAAAGTTGCGTTTTGATACGCACGCTTGATTTTGTTAAATTCGTAACCATAGAACTTACTCTCAAAATCCATTAAATACCCATTTTGGACATTGATAGCGTATTGCACATTTAAATTAATTAATAAATTTGCATGTTTAGCAGCATAAATTTCAGGCACTATAATAAAGTCTGTTTTATTGTTTAAGTATAGGTCTCGTTTGTATTTTGCGTCCGTTACAAACCAAGTCGTCTTATAATTCAATCTGTCTGGATATAGCACACTCGATTTATAATTTTTATATTGAAAACTGCAAATTGTTTCACATTGATTGTGAACTACTATATTCCCACCAGAAGGATAATCACATACTGGTGAAAGAAAAATAATATTTTTATCACTATCGTCAATTAAATTTAATTCATATGCAACTTTACTATTACCTTCATTACTATTTCTTACACTAAGAATTAAACTAATCAGTTTACTAAAAATACTCATTTTAAAAATACTCTACTTAAGAATTAAAATTTGGATAACGACTCGTTTTTATTTAACATTTACTTACTCAGAGTTGTTAATTTAACGACACATACTGCTCATTTAACATTGCTTGGGAACATAAAATATATAGAACATTATTCATATCGCATACGGTAAAAAATTGCAACCATGAAATCCTACCTAAAATTTAACCAACAATTTTATGTTGGATTAAATTTTTATAGTAGTCGATAATTCCATCGTGGATAAGATATTTTGGCTGCCAGTTAAAAGTGGTTTGTGCTTTGCTTATGTCTAGCAAAATATTTTTCACATCAAATGCCCTACCAGCTTGATATTCCACATTAGGCTTTATCCCGGTAGTAAATTCTATTAGCTCTAAAATTTGATTCAAACTTGTACTTTCACCGCTACATATATTAAAAGTGCCTTCAGCATTTGATTCAGCGGCTATTGCACATAGCTGGGCAAAATCTTTTACATAAATATAGCCTCGCTTTACTTCTCCATCACCCCATATAGTAATTTTTTTATTCGCAATTGTATTGCCTAAAAAAGTACTGAGTGCTCCTTGAATGCCAGCGTGTCCTTGGCGAGTGCCATAAGGGTTTGATGGCCTTAAAATTATTGGTTTTAGGCCATATAACTCTTTGAACATTCCTATATAGTTTTCAATAGCAACTTTAACTACACCATATGAAGAAATAGGATTAAGTGGGTGGTCTTCGGTAACCGGCAAATACTTAGGGCTGCCGTACACAGTGCCACCAGAAGATAAGTAAATTAGTCTTTTTACGTTAGCACGTATCATCAAATCTAGTAAATTAACTGTAGCAATTAGATTTTGATTGATATCAACCACTGGATTTCGCACTGAGGTGCTAGGAACTGTAGAACTGATGCTATGAATAACGACATCTACTCCTTCAATTGCCTCAGAAACCAACACGGAGTCAGTGAAATCACCATAATAATAACGAACACCATCTATATGGTGATTGGCCTTGTTGTGCGATCTGCAGAGAACACTTACCTCGTGTCCGCGCAGTATTAGTTCATCTACGACATGTGAACCAATAAAACCATTACCACCTAGCACTATAATTTTCATTGTTGATTTATAGCCTTAATTAATGAATCTAATCTTTGCTTAGCAACAACACCCCATAAGTAATTGGGGGCTTTCAGCTTTGAAGCAGCCGCAAAACGCTCTCTAAGCTGCGCATCCTCAGCTATTTTTCGCATTGAGTTTATCCAATTCTCAACATCATAAGGCTCAATAATTAAACCTTCAATATCGTTTGTAACAACACCACCAGCGCTCATTGGTGTCAGTAACATTGGTATTCCTGCCCCCATAGCCATGTAAGTTACCAAAGGACTGCCCTCTTCAAGGCTTGGTAAAATAAACACATCTGCTTCTTTGTATATACTTGCTAGGTCTAGCGTATAGGATACATGTGTAACATTATGTTGACCAACATATTGTGCGACTAATGTTTTTAAGGCGGGCTCGATTGTGCCAACTAATATTAAATTAGCATTTAAGTTAGCTTTAGCCCAATAATCTAGCAACAAATGTGCGCCTTTGCGCACGCTAATGCTACCCACAAATAAAAATGTTAACTTTTCTTGGCTATCTTGATGGCAAGAGTATCGCCCGTCAACAATAGCTGATGTTCCAAGCCCGTATGAGCTTTGTAGAATTTTTTGTTTTGGAACACCTATTTTTAGCAGCAAGTCTGACATGATTGGGCTGCAAGTATAAATATAATCAGATAGCGCTAGTTTTTCTAATTCAACGGCAATTGTTTGCGCATCAATGCCGTGTGTCGCGGGCAACTTTAATTTAGCATAGGCTTCATCTAGTATTAACTTGCTATTCGCCTCATGCGTGTTAACGCATTCATGAATTATTTTATAGCCTTTATTTTTTAATTTTCGGTATGTATCCAGCTTCACGCCTGGCCACAGGTATGCAAAATCTGAATCTTTTAACGAATGTATAAATAGCGACTCTGCAATATTAAGTAATACTTTTTCAGGCAATATTTTATAGGCTAACTTTTTAGCCCATCTAGGTATTGCATCAGAATAAAAAGCATCTTGAAATGATTTTTCTGATGCAATACCCATCAAGCTAATATCATTTTCAGGAGACTGCATGCCTTTAATAAAATGATAGGCCGCGCCAGCAATACCAGTATCAAAAAAATAATTAGGGTAATAGGATTTAATTTTCATTCATTAACTTACTTTTATTTTAATTATTAAGTAATTTGGCAGGAACACCAACAGCTGTTCTTCCTGCAGGCACATCAATTAAAACAACTGCATTAGCACCAATAACGGCGTTATCACTCACCTCAATACCACCAAGCAACTTTGCCCCAGCGCCTACATACACCCCATTCCCAATCACAGGGACTTTCCCATCTGCAAGCTGCCCTATTGTCACCTGTTGCATAAGCATACAGCCATTACCAATCACTACATCTTGGTGAATGACTACACCATTGGGATGAGGTAGCTGCAAGTCTGCCGTTATCGATGCCAGCTTATGAATGTCTGAAGCAGTTATTACGGACCAAAATCTATATTTTAGTGAAGCTATTTTTTTAAGCAATAATCCAAAAACACTATTAGATGATGCATGTTTTTGGTAAGCCAATATACTTTTTATTAAGCTATTACTTGGATTGTATGTTGGCATAAATTTCATATAGGGCAAACCATAAACATGCTAGCTAATTGAGTTATTAAAAACATTGTCATGCAGCGCATTAATAATTTCGTATCTTCTTTTATACATACTTCTTTTTTTAGACGGTATTTCTGCTAAATCTTTAATCGACAACTCTATTGGTAACTCATAAAAACCTGTAACTTCATCAAGCACACCACTATGTTCTTCCCAAAATGTATTATAGTCAGTCTTAAAAATTGTATTTTCGTCAGAACCAAAATAGGCATGCCTGTGGTGCCTATTTTTATCACTCACTGCAAATATTTTTTCTACTTTTAACTTAGTTAAAACCACTTTTAATACTTCAAGCAATAAACTTCTTGGCCGCAAGCCTTGAAAATCTTTTGTTAAATCACGGTAAATGTCTAGTGACTCTTGTGCAGGAACCCCTTGATGTATTCCTTGAATTGCGCCTAAATAGGCAACCTTTACCCCATGATTGACCGCAAGCACAAAGGCTATTGAGGCAACTCTTAAATCATCTTTAAACACATTAATAACCAACTCACCTTCTCGCACAAACCACTGCGCTTGATCTATGGCTACAGTCACTTTCTCAGATATATGATCAAAGTCAATCACCTTATACAAAGCCTTGTCTTTGCCAAGCATCAATTCAGGTTCTAATTCATGCATAATTTCATAGTGTGAAGCAATTTTATCCAGCTTTTTTTTTGTATTCCAGTGGTTGTGAATATATGGCCACTCTATAACACCTAACTTTTCGCTAGTGATTTTCAATCCATTAATACTGCTAACCCGAGAAAGAAATGCATTTACCTCACTTTTATTTTTATAAGCTGCAAAGAAAAAAAATATTACTCTTTTAATAGCTTTAACAGATTTAAAGCCATGATTTTTATTAGCCGCATCCAGTATTAAATTAAAAAACTCTTTGTGCGACAAATTCTTTTTTTGCATTAAAACCCTTACTTGCTTTTTATTGTTTAAAAGTTATTTATATTCTATTAATGTAATTTTTTTACCAAAAAACCGTCTTTTATAAAACTCTATTTGGCCTATGGCCTCAGGAAATTTAGACAAAACCAAATGTGCTGCTAGTAACCATTTTTGTAGATGCTTTTCTTTTAAGGCTAGCCTACATATTTGCAGCGGGTAAATTAAAAACAAAAGCAGGCTAAATTTCCAATTTAAAAAACCCATTATCAAAATAATAGCTGGTAATATTGCACCCCAAACCCACGCTCTTCTAGATTCTGCAACCCAGTGAAATTCTGGCGCCGCGCCATGTAAATAAGACCCCTCTGCAAAAGCATATCCACCGCGCACCGCACGTTTCCACCATTGACTCAAATGAATCATGTTAGCGTCATGTAACATCATATCATTGTCTAAATGCCAAATTTTCCAGCCTTTTTGACGCAATCTTACGCACAACTCGGGCTCTTCGCCTGCAATTAAGGTATCCATAAATCCATCAGCCTCTTTAAATGCTTTAACGCGCATCAAGGCATTGCCCCCACACGATTTAACTTCTCCAACAGGCATTTTCCATTCAATATTACATAACATGTTGTAAATGCTTTTCTCTGGGAACCGTTCATTTAATACGCCACTAACCACTGCAATTTGAGGATTTTTTTGCAAAAATGACACTGATGTCTCTAGCCAGCCTGCTAAAACCTCACAATCACCATCAATAAATTGAACAAACTCAGTATCAGAAAATAAAGCATATGCCTTTTCAAAGCCTGCATTTCTTGCCCTAGCAGCTGTAAACGGCTTAGTCATATCTAGCAAAACTATATGAGCGCCTCTCTTAGAAGCCTCTTTAACAGAATCGTCTACAGATGCAGAATCAACATAGATTAACTTTGTTGTAAATTTAGAAACGGCGTCAAGACAGCGAATAAGGCGCCCTCCTTCGTTACGTCCTATAATCACCGCTACGACACTTTGGCTTTTACTAATCATTTTGAATTAAACTTGCGTCGCTTTTTTCAGCTACATATTTTGCCAGTACAGCTTCAAATATGGCGGCAGATTTGTCCCAAGAATAACCTGCAGTAGTAGCATAAGCATTTTCAGAACACTTTTCCCATGCAACATCTGGTAAATCTAAAAACCACTTAACGCCTTTAATCAGTGCTTCTACATCATCTATTTCAGTTAATATACCATTCTCAAAAGGTATTATTGCTTCAACTGGCCAGCCTGTATTAGTAGAAACAATAGGTGTACCACATGCCATTGCCTCTAAAGCTGTTAAATTAAAACCTTCGGAACGGCTAGACGAAAGCCAAACATCACAACTACTGTATATTTCTCTAATTTTATTTTGCGCTGGCAATAAGTGAAATTCGCAACTACCACCCATTGGGAAATCTTTTTGCTTGCTAGACCCAAATGTTATTACATGTAAACTTGGCAATATCCTCTTCAGTTCTGTAGACACTTTTATTGCAACATCTAAACCTTTTACATGTCCACCGTCCACTAAAAACCCTACCGTAGGCACTAAGTTTTTAGGTCGCTTTTCAAAGTAAAAATTATTGCTATCAACAGCATTTGTTACTAAATCTAAATTAATACTTTGGTATTCCTTTTCCAATACATTCTTAAGCCATTGAGATACAAAAAGTTTTTACATCCACTTGATAAGTTACAGATGCTCTAAGCTTTGGGATGTGATTGAAAATATTAA
>JANMNC010000013.1:0-2526 GCA_031373695.1 Methylotenera sp.
TATGCGCATGTAATATTAACTGGGTGTTAAGGAAACAAAGGCTAGATTTTGCACTAAATTAGCCATAATAAATACACAAAATATTTAGTTAAGCACCGACCGAAAAGCCGCGCTAAATGCATTAGTTCGGGTACACTTTAATAATCGTTTAAAATAAAAAACAGGAATAAAACGTATGGATATGCCACAACAAAATGCCAATCAACCAAAAGTAACACCCGTGATATTTCAAGGTAAAGCTAGCGAATATTTTGGTATTTGGATCGTTAATTTACTACTTTCTTTAATTACACTAGGCATTTATTCGGCTTGGGCAAAAGTGCGCCGTAAAAAATATTTTTACAATAATACTTTAATTGAAAATGTTGGCTTTGATTACCACGCAAAGCCAATTTCTATTTTAAAAGGCCGCATTATTGCATTGGCCTTTTTTGCTTTATATGGCGCCAGCCAAAACATACACCCAGCATTAACAGGCTTGTTAATCGCTATTTTTTTAATCGCGCTGCCGTGGCTAGTAGTGCGTGCTTCTATTTTTAACTCGCGTAATACCAGCCACCGCGGCTTACGTTTTGATTTTGTTGGCAAAGTGCGCGAGGCGGTTAGGGTGTTTATTGTTATGCCATTGTTGGCTATTGTAACGGTGGGTTTAGCTACCCCTTTAGCATCACATCAAAAAAATAAATTTTTGGTTAATAACCACAAGTTTGGGCTTAGCCAGTTTGATATGCAAGCCAGCATTAAAAGCTTTTATATGGTGTATTTAAAGCTGTTAATTATCCCTGTGCTTATTGGTATTTTGGCGGCTATCGCAATACCCGCTTATACCAGTTACGTAAAAAAAGCAGCGCAAGCTAATGCCAATATAACGAACACCTTGCCTGATGTAGCTAATTTTGTTGCGTTTAATCGGCAGCATACTGCGCAGCCTAATACAGTGTTGGCTGCAAATGAAGTTGCTACTGATACAGCCAATATAGAAGCTAACACGGAATCTAAAAAAGTAGAGCGAGTATATTCTGAAAACGCACCAGAAAATCCATCACAAAATGTGTTGCCAGCGGATGTTGGGCAACTTGCTGATGAACAGCTAAGCGAGTTACAAGATGCAATACCGGCCGATGGTTTGCAAGATGATGCGCAAGCAGAAGCTGCCAGCCAACAAGCGCAGACAGAACAACAAAAAGCGATAGAAGAAATGATGAAACAGCAGCAAAATTCGCAAGATAAAATGCGCGACTGGATGCGAAACCCAAGCGTGCTGATTTTTATGCTGGCAGGTTTAGCGGGCTATATATTGTTTATTTTTGGCATTTTAGGTTACATGCAAGCACGCATTGGCAACTTAATTTGGAACAGCGCCACGCTAGATGATCTATCATTTAAAAGCACTTTACGCGCCCGCGATTTTGCATGGTTATATTTCACCAATATTGTTGCTGTGATGTTAACTTTTGGTTTAGCAACGCCATGGGCGCAAATTCGCATGGCGCGATATCGTGCTTCTAAATTAAACATTATAGGTAATGTAGATTTTGATCAATTTGTAGGTGATAAAAAAGCCGAAGTTAAAGCCACCGGCGAAGAGATTGCCGATATGTTTGATTTAGATATTTCATTTGGTTAAGTTGAATTAAATTAAATGACATTTCAAGCAGATTATTACGATGGTTTTAGTGCACGCCACAAGCCAGTAACGGTGCGGGTTGTAGAGCATGCCAAAAATATCACATTTGAGGTGGATGGCAAAACACTAAGCTTTAGTTTTGTGGATTGTGACGTGCAGGCCAAGCTGGGTGCGGCCAAGCGTCTAATAGATTTGGCAGATGGCAGTCGGTTAGAAGCGGCAGATATTAGTGAGCTAGAAGCGGCTATGCCATCTAAAAAAAGTGCGTTTTGGAGTGCGCTGCATTACCTAGAAAATCATTTGGGTTGGGTGATGGTGTCACTGGTTTTAACGGTGCTGGCAGGCTGGTTGTTTTTGCAGTTAGGCGTGCCAAAGCTGGCCGAATATGTTGCCAAAGCCACGCCACCCAGTATGGAAGCTAAATTAGGCGAGCAAGTGCTTAACGGCTTAGATCACCAATTAGGTTATTTTTCACCCAGCAAAACAGCGCCAGCACGTAAAGCAAGTGTTGAATCATCATTAAAATCATTATGCCAAAGCATTAAAAATTGTCCGCAATATCGTCTAGAGTTTAGAAGCGGCGGCATGATTGGCGCAAATGCGTTTGCCTTGCCAGGGGGCATTATGGTGGTGACGGATGAGCTAATAAAGCTTGCCAAAAGTGATGACGAAATTGTAGCTGTATTGGCGCACGAGTTAGGCCATGTCAGACAGCGTCATGCATTTAGACAGAGTTTGCAAGGCGTGTTAGCTGGCTTAATTTTAGCGTCTATAACTGGTGATGTTAGTACTGTAGCCTCTGGCTTACCTGCTGTTTTAATGCAAATGCAATATTCGCGCGAACACGAGTTAGAAGCCGATAACTTCGCACTAAATGCCTTACAAAGCGCTTGTTTGCC
>JANMNC010000014.1:0-16353 GCA_031373695.1 Methylotenera sp.
ATTTCTTTCACTAATTGTGATGGTTTAAGGCTACCTGCAAGATATTGTTGGCGTAAATGGCTGATATTAGTATTGAACTTAAGATTGTTGATATTGAGTTTATTGGTATTGATATTGTCGATATTGAGATTATTCATATTAAATGCTCGCTTCTTTTATCAATAAAAGCTGCTGCCCTGCTGCAACAGCACTGCCCTCTGCACACCATATTTCTTCTACCGTGCCCGCAGTATTAGCCAACACGGCAATTTCCATTTTCATCGATTCCACCACCACCAGCACATCGCCAATATTCACCATATCACCAACATTCACCTTAACTTGCCATAAGTTACCCGCCACGTGTGACGACAGCACTTGATGCCCAGCAGGAATAATGAAAGCTTGGTTGTTGTCGCTTGCCGCTTCAGTCTCTTGGCTGTAATTGGCTTGGCCTGATGCCACCCAACGCTCGCGCTCTGCATTGAAAGCGGCTTGTTGATTGGTTTTGAAAGCATTAATACTGGTAGATTCATCACTTAAAAACTGGTTATAGTCTTTTAAACTAAACGTGCTTTCTTCTATTTTTAAGTTAAATTTTCCTTGCAAAAAGTCTGCACGCATTTGCAATAACTCTTCTGCACTCACTTCGTAATAGCGAATTTGGTCAAACAAACGTAATAACCAAGGAGAGTTTTCTTTAAAGTCTGTTGTCGTATTCCAACGGTTCCAAATTGGCAGCGTGCGCCCAACCAGTTGATAACCACCTGGCCCCTCCATGCCATAAATACACATATAGGCACCACCTATGCCCACTGCATTTTCTGGCGTCCAAGTGCGGGCGGGGTTATATTTGGTGGTGACTAATCGATGGCGCGGATCTAGCGGTGTAGCCACTGGCGCACCTAAATATACATCACCTAGGCCCAGCGTTAAATAACTGGCATTAAACACAATATTTTTAACTTCTTCTATGGTTTTTAAGCCATTAATACGGCGGATAAATTCAGTATTATTAGGTTTAGGCTCTAGCGAGCACCAAGGCGCATCTTTGCGCACAGATTGCACATATTTTGAAACGGCCAATTGAATAGAAGGGTCTTCCCACGACAGCGGTAAGTGCACAATGCGCGTGGGCACTTGCATTTCATCGGTTGGCGGTAGCGATTTTTCTGCTTGTTGCAAAATAGCCATTAGCTTATTGATTGGCAAAACTAAGCTATCGTAATGCACTTGCAGCGAGCGTATACCAGGTGTTAAATCAATAATTCCAAGCACTTTTTCTGCTGCTAGCCATTGCATTAAAGCATGCACGCGAAAGCGTAAATTCACATCAAGCACCATTTCGCCATATTCAACCAGCATATTTTTATCGCCCGCTTGGCGATACACTACTTTTATTGGTGTATGTGCTTCAAAAACAATCGGGCTGTAAGCCTCATGGATATTGGCTTTCACGTATGAATAACCAGCTTTAGCTGGTATATTCTGCGGGGGCAACCCTTGCGGTTGCAGACTGCCAGCCTCAATATTTACTTGTGTTAAGTTTGAAATCATCGCATTTTGTGCAAACTCCATTTCGCGCGCTTCATCTTGCGTTATGCGCTTAAAGCGAATTTTATCGCCTGCTTTAAGCTGACCCATTTTCCATAATTCAGCCTGCACAATGGCTGCGGGGCAAACAAAGCCGCCTAAACTAGGGCCATCTGGCCCTAAAATAATCGGCATATCGCCAGTAAAATCAATAGAGCCTATGGCATAGGCGTTATCGTGAATGTTAGACGGGTGCAAGCCTGCCTCACCGCCATCTGTTCTTGCCCATTGCGGTTTGGGGCCAATTAACCTTATACCTGTGGTGTTTGAGTTGTAATGCACTTCATAATCTGTGCTGAAAAATGCATCAATATCGGCTTCGGTAAAAAAATCTGGCGCACCGTGTGGGCCATATAACACGCCAATCTGCCAGTTTTTGGTATAAGTTGGCTGTGCCTGTTGCGTAAGCTTTTTAAGTGCAAACTCAACAATATTTTTAAAATTTAAATGCAAGACATCACCGACGCGCAGCGCCCTGCCGCCATGCCCACCAAACTGGCCTAAGGTAAATGTTGATTTACTGCCTAAATAATCGGGCACATCAAATCCACCCTGCACCATTAAATAAGCGCGGCAACCTGCATCTAATACTTTTCCTAGTGTTAATTTATCGCCCTTTTTCACTAGCTGGCTTTGCCACATTTCAATGGCAACATCGTTTAAGGTGGCCATTATTGGCGCACCAGTAATGGCAATAATGGCGTCGCAATTAAATTGCAGTTTGCAGCCTATTAACGTGATTTCTAAGCCAGCTACACCCTCATTATTGCCAACCAATTGATTACCCAACCTAAATGCCAAATGATCCATTGGCCCAGATGGTGGCACGCCTACATGCCAATAACCCAAGCGGCCAGGATAATCTTGAATAGTGGTCATCACACCACCATCTAACACGTCAATGGTGTGTGGCTTGTAAACAAAATTGTTTAAATAGCGCGTGGTTTGCTTGCCCACAGGAAAAATATCATCTGCCAGCACTTGGCGTAAATATTCTAGGTTGGTTTCAATACCGCTTAATTTAGTTTCAGCCAAAGCACTTTGCATTGCAGCTACCGCTTGTTCGCGATTGCTTGCATGCACTAATACTTTAGCAATTAGCGGGTCGTAAAACGGTGAAACATCACTGCCGCGTTGCACCCAAGTATCAATTCTGGCATTAAGCGGAAATTGTACTTCTGTTAATACACCACTTGCAGGTTGAAAATTTTTATTGGCATCTTCTGCATAAATGCGTGCCTGTATTGCATGGCCAAGAGGAACATGTTTATATTCACTTAAAAAAGCGGTGTCATTAGCGGCGGTGCGCACCATCCATTCTACTAAATCGACACCTGTCACCAGCTCTGTCACGCCATGCTCAACTTGCAAGCGCGTGTTCACCTCTAAAAAGTAAAACTCGTGAGAAGCGTTATCGTACACAAACTCAACCGTACCTGCAGAGCGATAATGCAGCGCACTGGCTAGCTTAAGGGCTGTTTCACACAAGGCATCACGTGTGGTTTCGGTAATATTGGGGGCAGGTGTTTCTTCAATCACTTTTTGGTTACGGCGTTGTACTGAGCAATCTCGCTCACCCAGCGCAATGACATTGCCTTTGCCATCTCCAAAAATTTGCACCTCAATATGCCGCGCTGCTTGCACGTATTTTTCTAGGTAAATACCGCTATCTTTAAAGTTATTTTTAGATAATCGCTGTACCGATTCAAACGCAGCTGCCAGTTCATGCTCTGCCCAAATGAGCTGCATACCAATACCACCGCCACCTGCAGTGCTTTTAAGCATCACGGGGTAGCCAATTTTTTTAGCTTCACCTGTTGCGTGCAACACATCTTTTAGTAAGCCTGTGCCTGGCAATAAAGGCACGCCATTTTGCTGGGCTAAGTTTCTAGCGGTGTGTTTTAAGCCAAAATCGCGCATTTGATTGGGCGTAGGGCCAATAAATGCAATACCTGCAGCCTCACACGCTTCTGCAAAACTGGCATTTTCTGACAAAAATCCATAACCTGGATGAATCGCCTGCGCACCTGTTTCAGTGGCTACTTGCAGTATTTTAGCCACGTTTAAATAGCTTTCAGCGGCAGGTGCAGCACCTACACAAATGGCAACGTCAGCATCTAACACATGACGCGCACCACTATCAGCCTCAGAATAAATAGCAACAGATGCAATACCCATTTTTTTAAGGGTGCGAATAATACGGCAGGCAATCTCTCCCCTATTCGCAATTAAAACCTTTGTAAACATAGCAACCTCTTGTGGGTCGTCCCACGTTTAATAATGGCTAGCAGGCCGTCCTGTAGCAAAAAATAAAGTTTAATTCCAAATAAGCAACTGTATAGGCGTTGGGTTGTACGCATTACAGGGGTTATTCAATTGTGGACAATTTGAAATCAGCACAATCACATCCATTTCTGCATGCATTTCTACATACTTGCCTGCGCCAGAAATGCCATCAGCAAAGCTTAATGCGCCATCTGCAGTCACTGGCACATTCATAAAAAAGTTGATATTAGCGCTAATATCACGCTTGGTAATATTGTGCGCACATGCACAATGGCTTAAAGCATGCATAAAGCTATCGCGACAGCTATGCATGGGGCGCTTGTCTAAATCGTAGCGCACCGTATTGCTTTCTGCCGAACACGCGCCGCCTAGAGTATCGTGCCTGCCGCAGGTATCCGCCACAATAGTCAGCATGGCATTACCCTCGCTTGAATACAGTACCGAGCCTGTAGTTAGGTAAAGCTGTTTTTGCCGTGTAATGGTATCAACCGCGCTGTAGCGCTCATCTCGGTTAGCTACGCTGTAAAAAAGCGTATCAACCGCTTGGTTGCCCTCCAAATCTAATATGCGAAAAATTTGACCTTTTTTAACCTCTGCCATCCACGCGTCGCCTGCTAGGCATATTTGGTTGAGTATGGCGTTTTCAGGCTTTAATTCACTTATGGTTAGGTTCATAAGTAGTATCTTTCTGTGTTAATAAACCCTCGGCCATTTTGCAAGCAGCTATTGCGACAAATGTCATCACGCGTTGCTATCCCAGCTTGCCAAGCCGATAACTTAATAGCAGCAGGTTGGTAGCTGGTTTTGGGGTCTAGCGGGTGCGGCGCGGTAGATAAAACTAATAGCACGTTCATATCAAAGCGAATATCTACCGTGCTACCAGCTTGGCTGTGGTTAGTTACAAAACTTAAATTTCCAGTTTCATCGGCTGTTACCTTACTAAAAAAGTTAACTGTAGGTGTTAAATCGCGCTTACCCAAACCATGTTTTGCTAACTCAATTAATAAGCCATCTTTACCGTTTCTTATCATATCGTTACGTTGCGTTTGATAGCTTGATTCACCATATTTGGCTGTACTCATGGCAGCATCTGTAACGCCACAAATAGTGTCATGCCAGCCTGTTTCATCTTCAATAATCGATACCATTACACGCCCCATATCGCTGTAACAGACATTACCTTTTGTCATAAAAGCCGTATGCTGGGCTTTTAAACTATCAGGCATGTTGTAACGTTCCAGCTTATCGTCGAAGTTGTAAAACAGTGCAGAACAATTGGCACCACCTGCCATGTCAGTAAAGCGTAAGGCTGTACCACGGCGTATTAAGCCAGACCAATGATTGCCACCTGGAACCACTTCCTCCCACAACATGTTTTCAGGCGTTAATTTAATGCTCATTCGTGTTCCTTAATTCTGCTATTAGCGCTTGTGTGTCTAGTGCCCTACCAAAAATACCACCTTCTACCGCCACCATCTTAATCGCTGCATCGTGCAGGTGCGCATAAGCAGAGCCGCAGGCATCTGACACCAGTACACATTCATAACCGCGGTCTATGGCCTCGCGCAATGTTGAGTGCACACAAACCTCTGTGGTCACACCACATATTAAAAGTCGTTTAATATCATGTGATTGTAAAATTTTTGCCAAATCAGTTTGATGAAACGCACCATAGCCAGGCTTATCGACAATGGGCTCACCATAAATTGGCTTTAGTTCGCCAATAATATCGTGACCATACTCACCGCGAATCAGTAACTTACCTAATGGGCCACTGCTACCAATTTCAGCACCTGCTTGGCGGCTACGTGCAAGCTTAGCTGGCAGGCAATCGCGCATATCTGGCTGATGACCTTCACGCGTGTGTATCACTAGCATGTTGTTAAGCCTAGCAAAATCTAGCAGACTACTAATAAAAGGAATAGGTTTGCGCAGCGCGCTAATGTTCATGCCTGCAGCGGCTGCATAGCCACCCGCATCAAGAAAATCTCGCTGCATATCAATCACAATTAGCGCGCAATGCTGCATATTCACTTTTATTTAGCTATCGCTTTAACAAAGCTATCGTCCATTGTTGATTTAATGGCCACTGGTTTTTTGATTTGGCCACTTTTCATTAAAATTTCATTAATGACCTCGCCGCTCACAAAATAAGATTTAGTGTCTTTACCAGGTTTAAATGTTGCTGCCATTTCTTTAGACGGGATGTTGTACACGCCGGTAAGTTGCTCTAATACCTCTTTGCCCGACACACCAATGGCTTTGCCAATAATTTCAGAGGCTTCTTTAGGATTTGTATTCATGTAAGCAAGGCCATCTAAATAAGCTTGCACAAGTGCAGTAATGTTTTTGCGGTTCTTTTTGATATAAGCCTCGTCAAATACCATTACGTCGGCAATTAAACCTGGCGCTTCTTTAGATGAATAAATAACTTTAAACTTGCTACCACCATCGAGCGCCAAAATTTGCGATACATTAGGCTCATAAGTTACGCCAGCAGGCACTGCTTTAGAAGCCATGGCTGACGGAATAGCTTCTGGCGCCATGTTGATTGCGTTGATATCTTTAACACTCATACCATTTACCTTGAGTGCGTATGAGATCAAAAAATCGGATGGAGATAGTGGCGAATATGCCACTTTTTTACCTTTTAAATCAGTGATTTTATTAATTGATGCATCTGCCAATACTGCATCGCCACCGTTTGAGTAATCAATGGGCATCACCACTTTTAACTTTTGACCCTGCGCCACAGCGCCAATCAGTTGATCGTAAGTCATTAGCGAGCCATCTACAGCTTTACTGGTTACCGAGCTGGGTAACATGGCCGGGTCAGAAAAGGTTTTTAGCGTTACCTGTAGGCCATGTTTCTTGTACATATCCATGCCTTCTGCGACATAAAACGGCGAATAACCAATCCAAGTAGTCAGTGACAGCTTCATTGGTGTGGCGGCAGATACTGAAAAGCTTGCAGAAAATAGTGCTGCGGTAATAACGAGTTTCTTAAATTCCATTTTCAATCTCCAGAGTGTATAAAAAAATAGCTAAATAAAGTTGATGAAACGACAAAGCAATAAAACTTAAGACGAGTAAAACTTAAACACTGATAAAGCTTAAAACTGGTAAAGCTTGAATTTAATAAGACTTAAACTACTAATAACACTTAAAAATTATAGAACAGGGTAAAGCGTTAACTTTTAGCTTGCTGCGTCATGCGTTCAAGCAATTCGTAATCGGTATGCATGCCAGCGGTTTCGCGAATACGCGCTAATATCTGCTTTTTTTGCTGTAAAAACTGAGGTGAGTGCTTCATATCTTGATTACGCTGCGCAGGCAAATCTACCTCATAAATGCTATCGATACGGCCTGGGCGTGGCGCCATTACTACTACGCGCTGACCCAGATAAATTGCCTCTTCAACATCGTGGGTAACAAACACAATAGTGGTTTTTTCTAGTTTTGATACATGCAAAATTAAGTCATGCATTACCTCGCGCGTTTGCGCATCTAATGCGCCAAAAGGCTCGTCCATCAGCAATATTTGTGGTCGTGACATAAGCGCTCTTGCAATAGCCACACGCTGCTGCATACCACCAGAAAGTTGGTTAGGGTAGCTGTTGCGTACATGCGTTAGCCCCATTAGCTCTAACATACAATCTGCGCGCCCCGAAGCAGCTTCTACATCGGCAGAAGTTAAATTTTCTCGCCCTACTCTTAACATGCGACTAAAGCGGATGTTGCCAATAACTGATAGCCAGGGATATAAGCTGTAATGTTGAAACACCATGGCGCGATCAACGCCAGGATTATTAATCGCCACGCCATTTTGGCTAATTTTGCCAGATGATAGGCTTTCTAAGCCGCCAATGCAGCGAAGCAAGGTTGATTTGCCGCAGCCTGATGCACCAACAAAGGTGACAAACTCACTATTTGCAATTTCTAAATGAATATCTTGCAGCGCAATAACACTGCCTTCACCTTTGCCAAAAGTTTTGTTTGCTTTAACAATACTGATTTTGCTATCCATGATTACCTTTATTGATGATTATCATTACTTGAAATACAACTTATTAAAGGTATAACCATGGAAAGCTTTTGCGATGTAACAACCTAAAAAGCTGGTCAATCAACAAGCCAATTAAGCCAATTAAAATAATGCCTGCAAATATTTTGTCGGTTTGCATAAAGCGTTGGGCGCGTAAAATTGAGTAGCCTAGGCCAGAGTTGGCTGCCACTAGTTCTGCTACTACTAGGTAGGTCCATGCCCAGCCCATGGTTACGCGCATAGTGTCTAGCAGTGCTGGTTTGGCCGATTGAAATATAACTAACGATACAATTTCGCTACGATTTGCACCCATAGTGTGCGCAGCTTCAATCTGATTGATTGGCACGCGTCGAATATCCTCTGCTACCATCAACACCATTTGAAAAAAAGTGCCAATAAAAATAATGGCGATTTTAGAGCTCTCTTCAATGCCCACCCACAGCATGACTAGTGGAATAAACGCAACTGCAGGCATATAACGAATAAAATCCATGAGTGGTTCAAACATGGCTTTCATGGGTGGATAAGTACCTATCATGACGCCTAGTGGAATAGCTAATATGGCCGATAGAGTAAAGCCTGCAAAAACACGGTAGGTACTAATCCAAATATCACCCATTAATGCTTCATCTTTAAACCAAGAAAAGCTGCGTACCAGCACATCTACAGGGCCTGGCATAAAAATTTTCTCTATTAAACCGCTTACAGAGAGCAACCACCAAGCGGCAAGCGGCAATAGCATGCCAATTAAGGCCAGCAACAAGTAGGTTTGGCGACTTAATTCACCACGAATTAGCCAAAGACTATTCCACTTAGCAAAAACTGTTCGAGGCGATAGCATGGTGCTGATCTTATTTAGCCAACAGGCTAAAGTAGTTTGAGTGCTGAATTTGTATGAAACGCATATTAACTCCACAAGGTTAAAAATCGAGAAGGCGGCATTAAAAAACGCATCCTCCCGGGCTTTTATCCCTCCGTGTAGCCAACTGCTTTTGGCCGACAACTCTCGGACCAGACACTCTAACAACGTTATTTTTAACGCATTAAAGCCGGAACCCTAGTCATCTGTAAGAAACTAGTGCGGAAGTAGCTCCGCATTCTCGTAGTTTAGTAACAGCAAATACTATACCAACCTGATTATTAAATATAATATTATTAATATTCAAATAAATCATATATTTAATTAAGTTATCTAATGTATTTTATAGGTACTTGAAAAGTACAAATGCACCAATAAAAAGTTTAACGCACTAGTTTAGTGCAATTGTAGTGTAATTAGGGTGTGATAAAAAGTGCAAACATTTGCAACATTACAAATGTTTGACTGAAAACGATGTGCGCACAGTTAATATTTTTTTGATTACTATTTTTAATTAAGCTAACCTATTTAAATCTAGCTTACTATTGCTAACATAAGCTTTAACTTTATATATGAAAGTACTTAATGCAAGCAACTATTGGTTTTATTAAACGGTTTCCTTTTGCTATGTTGCTAGTGGTGCAGTTGCTAAGCATTTTGTTTTATGGCTTTATGACCGACTCAAAAGTCAGCCATATTGTTTTTAATTGCTTGGGTTTGGTTGTGCCTATTTTGGCGGTTTGGGTGGTATATCGTACGCCAGCAACTAGCTGGGTAGGTTTTATCCTAGTGACACTATCTATTGGGGCATCACTTTTAGCCATATTGGGTGGTTATGAGCAACTACTAGTTTGGGCGCATGCCTTTGAGAGCCTACTGTATTTTTATGCCGCTTTTAGCTTAATTATGTACATGTTTGCAGATAACATTGTCACATTAGATGAGTTGTTTGCGGCTGCGGCCACATTTACAATGTTAGTTTGGGGCTTTGCTTTAGCGTATTCAGTATGTCAACAGGTTTATCCTGGCAGCGTGTTAGCAGCCGTAGATACAAATAACCCACGTAGTTGGATAGAGCTATTATTCATGAGCTTTTCAATTCAATCTAGCACGGGTGTGGGCGATATTATTCCAATATCAAGTCAAGCACGTGCAATAGGATCAATACAAATTTTTACTGGTGTAATGTATATCGCCATTGTGGTATCACGCTTAGTAGGCTTAGCTGCTAGTGGTAAGTTTAAATAATTATCTAAGTTTGTACACTATTACGGCATCACCTTGTTTATAACCAAATATAGAGTTGCCACCACTAGCGACTGCAACGTATTGCACGTTATCGATTGTGTAGGTAATGGGTGGTGCATTTACGCCAAACTCTGATTTAGATTGCCACAACAATTCGCCAGTTTGGCTGTTATAAGCATTAAAGTTGCCACTACCTTCGCCTGTAAATAATAAGCCACCTGCCGTAGCCAGTACGCCGCCTATCAGTGGTTGTGCGGTTTTATTTTGCCATGCAATTTTACCTGTGCTTAAATCAATTGCCGATAGCAAGCCCCAACGCGGGTCTTGCGTAGGCTCACTGGCCGCATAGCGAATGGAAGGTTTGCCATCTTTGGCCGGCGTTTCGTGCAACGTGTATTTAATCGGCGCATGAATAGCAGCTACAAATGCGCGCTGATTGGCTTCATCTACACTCACGGGGCTCCAATTAGAACCGCCTAAAATACCAGGATAAACAACGGTGCCCTCAAAGGTGGCTTTTTGAAACAGATTGTTTTGTGGCACAAAAGCATCGGATTTTTTAATCAACTCACCAGTTGCTCTATTATGAATATAAAACCAACCCGTTTTGCTTGCCTGCCCTACTGCTGCGATTTTTTCACCATTGTGCTCGTAGTTAAATAAAACGGGCGGGCTAGCTAAATCGTAACCCCATAAATCATGTGGCACTTGCTGGTAATGCCACTTGAGCTTGCCTGTATTCGTATCTAGAGCAACTAATGAAACGGTATATAGATTATCGCCAGGGCGCGAAATATCGTTCATTTGTGGCGATGGGTTACCAGTACCAAAATACAGCGTATCTGTAGCAGTATCGATTGCAGGCGTGCTCCATGCTGAGCCGCCACCAAAGCGTGCAGAATCAGGATATTTGATTAAATCAGCTTTTTCTTGCGCAACATCTCGATTTAATTTTAAGCCGTCTGCAGTCGTTTCTGCAAATTGCCCTTCCCATCCATTATTGGGAATAGTATCGAACTGCCAAATGCGTTTACCATTACTTACATCATAAGCTGCTAAAAAACCGGGCCTGCCAAAACGCCCCGCCACACCAATTACAGCGCCTAATGGCGCATCTGCAGTAGGGTTATCAATGTGCAAGCCGTAGCCTACACCTGTTATGCCCACAATCACTTTGCCCTTATAAACCACTGGCGCCATAGCAATACCAATACCAGTGCCTCCAGTTACTTTTCGCACACTATTCGGGTCACTTTTATCTAGTGAATCTTGGCCCTCTGTTGTGATTGCTGCTTCCACCACATCGATATCCCATATTTTGGCACCAGTGGCTGCATTTAATGCAATTAAGCGCGCATCTACTGTGCCTATAAATACTTGACCATTGCTGACCGCAACGCCCCTATTGGCTGGGCCACAGCACATTTGCCAATCTTTACGTCTGTCATGTTTATACCGCCATAACTCTTTGCCAGTTTTGGCATCAAGCGCAGCAACGTGGTTATAGGGTAGCGATAAATACATCACCCCATTTTGTACGATTGGCGTGGTTTGAAAACTTCCAACAATGCCGCTTTTGTATACCCAAGCATGAGCGAGTTGATTAACATTTTGTTGATTAATTTGCGTGCTGGGTGAAAAACGCTGACTGGTAAAATCTCTCCCAAAACTAGGCCAATCTTGGTTGTTAGCTTGTTTAGCGCTTTTGTTTTGACTGACAGCACAAGCCTGCAAGACCAATAATAAAGCGATACAAACGGATTTAAAAAAATGTGTTTTCATGACTAGATTAACCCAACAAAAGTATACCGAATAGTATATACCAAAATATTGTGATTCGCATCAAGCACTAAACAGGCTTAAAGCAACATTAATAGACAAAATTTAACTAATTTGAATCTAATAAGAAGTTTCAACGTATATGCATTTAGTTACATCATAACTAAACCATTTTAAACGTTAGGGATTTAAATGAAGACTATTAAAAATCATGTGAATACAAAGGCATGCAATTTATTGTTAGGCAATATTTTATTAACCAGCGCATTAGCCGCTGTATTCGCAGCACCTGCTTGGGCAGATGATGCACAATTTAGTAATAAGCTATTGTTAACCGGCGGTGTTTCGCAAGTTGAGGGTTCTGCAGGCGGTGGCTTAACGCCATGGGCAGTAATTGGCGGCTATGGCAGTAACAACCAAATTGGTGGCAATGTCCATTACACCTATGTTAAATCAAGCGATTACAAGCTAGATACCTACGGCTTTACTGTAGGTTTTTACGATCGTTTCGAATTCTCAGTGGCTGAACAACGTTTTGATGTAAGCAAACTAAGAAACAAAGTAGAAGCCGCGTTTCCCGGTGCAATTGGCCGCGACACTTTAAATCAGATGATTATTGGTGCAAAAGTACGGGTATTTGGTGAAGCCATTTTAGATGCAGATACGTGGATGCCACAAGTATCGGTTGGTATACAGTACAAAGAAAACCAAGATAAAGACTTTATTAAAAGTGCTGTAGTAGGTGCTAAAAGTGATCACGGTACCGATATTTATGTAGCTGCCACTAAATTGTTTCTCGATAAAAACCTGTTATTAAACGGCACCTTGCGCTTTACTAAAGCCAATCAGTTCGGATTGTTAGGTTTTGGTGGCGATAAGCATGACAACTACCAACCAATGTTAGAAGTATCTGCTGCTTACCTACTAAGAAAAGACTTAACAGTGGGTGCAGAGTACCGCATGAAGCCTGACAATTTGCGTAGCCCTTTAAACCCAGCTTTGCAGCCGCTAACAGGCAGTAATAATTCAATTAATCTGCAAGAAGATGATGCCTTTGATGTTTTTGTGGCTTACGCGCCAACTAAAAATATTTCACTCACAGCTGCCTATGTTTATTTAGGCAATATTGCGACAGTAGACGCCGTTAAAGCCGATTTCGGTAAGCAAGATGCTGTGTATTTGTCTGCCCAAATTGGCTTTTAAGTTTAATAGCCACAATTTCAAATTTTAAAAAAAGGATTACAACATGAATTTTAATATTAAAGCCGTAATAGTTGCACTGTTGGCAAGCAGCACACTGACGTTTACTTTGCCTGCACTTGCTGAGGTTACAGAAGGCACGCGCAGTGCAAGCCTAGGCAATACGCCAATGGAAGGCACAGAAACGTTTATAGCCTTTGGCGGCAAAGAAGGTTTAGTTAAAATTATGGATGATTTTATGATTGGCCTAGTGGCCGACCCACGCACCAAACCATTTTTTGACAACAACAAACAAACGTTTATCAAAGCCATGCTAGTTGACCAGATGTGTGAGCTGATGAATGGTGGCTGTAAATATGTGGGCCGAGATATGAAATCATCACATGCCAATATGAAAGTGAATCGCGAAGGGTTTAACGCATTGGTTGAGCAATTTCAATTTGCAATGGACAAACATAATGTGCCATTTAGTGCGCAGAATAAGTTACTGGCTAAATTAGCACCTATGTACCGCGAAATTGAAACCACTACTGGCAATGCAGTACCACCAGTTTTTGCTAAAACTGCCGAATAATAAATTGCTTTAAGGTATTAAGATTAGGCGCTTAGTAAAATATGCGTCTAATCATTTTTAAACTTAATTACAAATTTTAATATCGCTTGCATAAGCTATAAACTAGAAATACGAATCTCAGAAATACAAATTAAGGTAGTATCCGTTTTACCTTGCATGTTAAATATAAGCAGATTAAATATTATGAGCCAAACTAAATCTTCAGAAGAGCTGTTTCACTTAATTGCCTTAAGCGGGCAAGGTGATCGCGCAGCTTTTCAAGCGCTGTACGAAGCAACATCTGCCAAGTTGTTTGGGCTATCACTGCGCATTTTAAATCGCCGCGATTTAGCTGAAGAAGCCTTACAAGAATCGTTTATTAATATATGGCATCATGCGCAAAATTATCGCCCTGAAAAAGCCGCTGTAATGACATGGATGACCACAATTGTGCGTAATAAATGCTTTGATTTATTGCGCGCCATGCCAAAAGAATCGCAATTAATAGATGATGAAAGTATGGATGATTGGGCATCTAGTGATTTAGGTCCGCTAGAAAAAGCCACAGAACAAAATGAATCTAAAGCGCTACTTAATTGCATGAGCGCGCTTGCACCATTGCAGCGCCAAGCCATTGCTTTAAGTTATTTTCATGGCATGGCGCATGAGCAATTAGCCGAGCATTTAGTGCAACCTTTAGGCACCATAAAAACTTGGATAAGGCGCGGTTTACAATCGCTTAAAAGCTGCTTGCAAGGAGTATCAGCATGAGATACGACAATAAAAAATTAGCCGATATGCTATGTGCGGAATATGTACTGGGAACATTAAAAGGCGCAGCACGTCGACGTTTTGAGCAACTCATAAGGCAACGCAGCGACTGGGCGCAAACATTTAACTGGTGGGAGTCTCATATGCATTTATTGGCCGATACCGTACCTGCGGTTAGCCCGTCTAACAAGGTGTGGAAGAACATTGAGTCGCAATTATTCAACAGAAAATTGACACAAAATAATAATTGGTGGAAAAGTTGGGCTTTTTTATCGACTGCTTTGGCCGCTTCATTTGCAACTTTATTAGTGATACAAGCTCCACAAGATATGGATGATGAGACACCAGCAGCCATTGCGTTATTAGCGACAGAAAAAGCTGAGGCTGGTTGGCTATTAAACGAGACTAAAAAATCGGCTACTGATGTTGAAATTAAAGTAATTTCACTTGCAAGTTTAGCCATAAAACCAGATAACGCATTTGAGCTTTGGCTACTACCTGCAGATAAATCTAAACCGATTTCTCTGGGTCTATTGCCACAACAAGGTTTTAAAATTGTTAAAGTACCTGTTGATGTTATCCCTTTAATGGCATCTGGTTTACTGGCTGTTAGTTTAGAGCCTGTTGGTGGTTCGCCCACAGGGCAGCCAACAGGTGCGGTGTTGTACCAAGGCAAAATGACAAAAACTTAAAGTTTTAAATAAAAATACACTATTAAATGTTTAATTAAATTTGCAACAGGAAAGTATAACGAATGGGTTTAGCAATTAAATTAGCAGAATCAGGTAATTTACCTGATTATATTGTGCGCCAAGGCATTAAGCAGCTTGTTACACAGCGCTTAGCTGAAATATCGGCAAATAACTGTGAGGCGGGCATGGCCAGCCTAACCACATTTATTGCCAGCATGAATACTGCAGACATTGCGCCTGTGCCAGAGCTAGCGAATGCACAGCATTACGAAGTACCTGCGGCTTTTTTTCACTATTGTTTGGGCATAAACCGCAAATATAGTAGTTGTTTTTGGATGCCTGACACGCAAACCTTGGATGAGGCCGAAATATTAGCGTTAACCCAAACTTGCGATCATGCCGATTTACAGGATGGCCAGGCGATTTTAGAGCTGGGTTGTGGCTGGGGCTCGCTTTCGCTTTGGATGGCAGCGCAATATCCAAAAGCCACTATTACAGGTGTTTCAAACTCAAATTCGCAACGCGAATATATTATGAACACTGCTAAATCGCGTGGCTTAACCAACATAAATATTATCACGGCTGACATGAATACCTTTGAAGCGCCTGCCACATACGACCGTGTAGTATCGGTTGAAATGTTTGAGCATATGCGTAACTATCAAGTGCTGTATGGCAAAGTAGCCTGCTGGTTAAAACCTAAGGGTAAGTTTTTTAAGCATATTTTTGTACATCGTAATACGCCTTATGCATTTGAAGTACAAAACGAGGGTGATTGGATGAGCCAGTTCTTTTTTAGTGGCGGCATTATGCCTAGTGACGATTTGCCACTACATTTTCAAGATGATTTAAAGCTTATGCAGCGCTGGCGCTGGGATGGCACCCATTATGAAAAAACAGCTAATGCTTGGCTAGAAAATATGGATAAAAACGCCAAAAGCATTACACCTATATTAGCGGCTACTTATGGCGATAAAGATGTAGAAATGTGGCGCAATCGCTGGCGCATGTTTTATATGGCCTGCGCGGAATTATTTGGCTATAACAATGGTCAAGAATGGTGGGTTACACACTATTTATTCGAGAAAAAAGCCTAATTTTAAAGTATGTCAAAAAACGTCATTATTAATTTTGTGCTGTTTCAAATAGGCTGGTTTGCCTGCGTGCTGGGTGCTGCACACAATATGCCTTGGCTAGGCGTGCTGACAGTTTTGTTAATTGTTATTTGGCATTTAAGACAAGCCAAAGAAGCTAAACCAGAGCTATTGCTTTTGACAATTGCATTGTTAATTGGCGGCGTATTTGATCAACTAATGCATAGTACCGCGCTACTTACCTACCAATCACA
>JANMNC010000032.1:0-1593 GCA_031373695.1 Methylotenera sp.
ATCTCGTTGATGGCTTCAATGGTTAATGCTTTCGGAACACTCATGCCCGCAAAAGGTGCTACTGCGCTTGAACTGACGGTTTGCCAACCACCTTTATCGAGTTCTAAATAATTAAAACCCTCATTTGGATGCGAGCGGCTTGCTTTGCTGCCAAAATGCCTTAATTGCAAGGCAGTTTTAGCACCTTGTTCGTGTATGAAAGCATTGATTTGTTGCCACTTATCAATATGCTCATCTTTCCACATACCAATATCATTGTGCGTGCTTCTGGCTAATTCGTTAATAGATGCGCTTTCAGTGATGATTAAACCCGCACCACCAACTGCACGGCTGCCTAAATGCACCAAATGCCAGTCCGTCGCAAAGCCATCAACAGAACTGTATTGTTGAATCGGAGATAGCACAATTCTGTTTTTGAGTGTTACACTTCTTATCGTTAGAGGTGTGAATAAATTTTTTTTTCCCATTTTAAATCGTTGTTTTATCGGCGTTCCATTTCAAGAAGCCTCTTGTATTGGTGATAAGAAAAACAAAATTCCCTAACACGACAGCATAGCTATTCAATAAAAGAAAACCGAGTAATATCCAAGTAATATTGGCAAGCATAAATAGTGTAAATCCCCATTTAACTTTGTTGCCCAATAATATAATAGCCATTAGACTTAGCAACATGGCTAACCAGTCAAGTCCGTAATATTTTAATAAGTCTATCATATTTTTAAATTTTAAAGGATAATTGGCTACAAAGCCCTTTAGCATTATTTGTAATTAATGATGCAAAGGTGCAGGCATTTACCCCCTCAGTATTAGGACGTTTTTCCCTTATCATTACCAATATTTCCCGAATTGAAATTAAACTCTGTGAGGCGTTGGTAAGTTAATTACTTTGAAGAAGTGCCTGTTTAATAGTAAATTGTTTTCTGAAACCTTAAAATTTGGTAATAATAGCAAAAATACTGAGGGGGTATAAAATCACAAATGCTTGACTATCAAACCAATAATCAAGCGTTTCGGCGTTAAAAAGGTGAAAATACAGAGGGGGTATCTTTTATCCATTTCGAAACTCACTCGGTGTAACACCCGTGTTTTTCTTAAAAAATTTCGTAAAATTTGTCGTATCTGAAAAGCCTAAGGCGAAGGCAATTTCTGAAATGGGCTTAGTTGATTGCAGAAGCATCGCTTTGGCTTCACTGATTGTGCGCTCCTGTATCCAATCACTGGCAGATTTTCCAGAGGCGGTTTTAATGGTATTTGTCAAATAATTGGGGTGAATATTCATTTGAGCCGCTATTTCTTTTACACTCAATATATGCTCAATATCCTCTGATGCGAGGGATTTGAAATTATCATTCACAATGGTTTTAAAAGCGTTGACCAACTCAGCAGCTCGATTAGGAGAAGTGCCGCTTTTTGCCTTGTGTGTCAGTAATAATTCCTTGGTTTTAAAGAGTAAAATAGATAAATGATTGACTAAAATAGCATTTTTATAAGCCGAATTGCCTTCAAATTCCGTGAGCATTTGCTGCCAAATAGTGCCTAAATCTTCGGTTTGTTGCGATTGCAAACGCATAACAGGTATCGTTTCTTGTATCA
>JANMNC010000057.1:0-2111 GCA_031373695.1 Methylotenera sp.
ACCTCTGTAGTCGTCATTAATTGACCACCTTGCGCAATACCAGTGATTAATACAGGGTTTAAATTGGCGCGAGCAGCGTAAACGGCTGCCGAGTAGCCAGCAGGGCCTGAGCCTAAAATAAGAAGGTGGATGTGACGTGAAGACATGAAAGACTGCTTTCTAAAATTTGCTGATAATGACTAAAGTGGGTTTGTTTGCCTATTTTTCAATACTAAAGTTAACAAGGCAAACTATAAAAGCACCATTTTAACTGAATAAATTTACTGAATAATTTTTAGGCTAAAAATTTAGCAGTCTAGTTCCTAACAGCTACTTTTCTAATAAGCTGCGTAACATCCAAGCAGTTTTTTCGTGTAACTGTAAACGCTGTGTGAGTAAATCTGCAGTTGCTTCATCAGATGCTGCTTCAGACGCAGGAAATACGCTGCGTGCAGTGCGGCAAACAGCTTCATGTCCAGCCACCAATTCTGCAATCATTTCGTTGGCTTTTGGCACGCCATTTGCCTCTTTAATAGAGGTCAGTTTTGCAAATTGGCTGTAGGTGCCAGGTGCATATATATCAAGTGACCGAATACGCTCTGCAACCATATCTACAGCCAATGCCAGCTCGTTATATTGAGCTTCAAACATTAGATGCAGCGTATTAAACATGGGGCCTGTCACGTTCCAGTGAAAGTAATGCGTTTTTAAGTATAGCGAGTAAGTATCGGCCAGTAATCGTGATAGGCCTTCTGCAATCGCTATACGGTCTTGTTCTTTAATCCCAATATCCATTTTGTGTCTCCATAGTAACTTAATCATAATATTAGTTTGATAGACACACTTTGCGCAAATTGATTTTGTTATAATATAAAAAATATTTTTTATGTGTCTTTTTATAGGTTTGCAACACTTTGTTTTTTAATAAAAAATCATCTGTAGTTAATGGCCGTATTCAAGCGCCGCCTAGCCCATCTCAACAGCATGGCGCTAGCCTAGTGCGCGAAGCATGGTGGCTTGGATTAGTGTTGGTAGGCTTATATTTAGCTGTTATTCTCATTACCTATTATCGGCAAGACCCATCTTGGTCGCACATGGCGACTGACGGTGCGCTTATTAAAAACGCAGGCGGTGCAGTAGGTGCTTGGGTATCCGATATGTTGCTGTATTTGTTTGGTTTTTCTGCATGGTGGTGGGTTGTTCTGGCGTTCTATAGCATGTGGTTAGTGTACTTACGTTTAGAGCTTACCATCAGCGAGCGTCCTTTTCTGGTGTTTAACTTGGTTGGTTTTGCGCTACTTTTAATTGCATCAACCGCGCTAGAAGCTGGACACCTAATTAGCCTGCCAGCAAGCCTGCCGCTAGGCGCTGGCGGCATGCTTGGAAACGCCGTAGATAGTGCCTTACGAGGCATGTTTGGGTATGCTGGCTCTAGCATGTTACTGCTACTTTTATTTGCAGTTGGTTTTAGTTTGTTTACAGGCTGGTCTTGGATAATGATGACCGAAAAGCTGGGCTCAGGCTTAATGAATTTTTATCTCTGGGCAACCAATAAATACCATGATTGGCAAGATAGAAAAGCAGGTAAAGTGGTTGTGCAAAAACGTGAAGAGTTTGTAGAAGCTGAGCGTAAACGTACAGAAGACCGTGCACCTATTGAGATAAAAGCGCCTATTATAGAAATTGCACAAAGTGAACGTGTGCTTAAAGAGAAGCAAAGTACACTTTTCACATCCGATCTTGTCTCTACTTTGCCGCCCTTGCTTTTGTTAGATGTTGCCAATAATACGGTTGAACTACCTTCTGCCGAAACGCTTGATTTTACCTCTCGGTTAATTGAGAAAAAACTAATGGATTTTGGCATTGAAATTAAAGTGCTATCGGCACAGCCTGGCCCTGTTATTACGCGCTTTGAATTAGAGCCCGCTGCAGGCGTTAAGGGTAGTCAAATTACCAATTTAGCGCGTGATTTAGCACGTGCGTTATCGGTGGTCAGTGTGCGCGTGGTGGAGACAATTCCTGGTAAAAGCTGCATGGGTTTAGAGATTCCAAATGCTAAACGTCAAATTGTGTTTTTATCTGAAATTATGGGCAGCCAAGTGTATGCCGATATGCATTCACCGATTGCCATT
>JANMNC010000064.1:0-5723 GCA_031373695.1 Methylotenera sp.
AGTGGTTAAGCAAGCTGGGCAATTAATAGGCGCCATGCCTTTATACTTAAAAAGCCATTCGTATGGTGAATATGTGTTCGATTGGGCTTGGGCCGATGCTTATCAGCGTAGTGGTTTAGATTATTACCCCAAACTGTTGTCGGCGATTCCGTTTTCGCCCATTACTAGCGCACGATTGTTAAGTCGCAATCATCACACAAGCTTTGCCGATAGTAATCAGGTTGGCGTTGGTAAGGTGCTCATTGAGGCCTTAGAAACCACTATGCGCCAATATAAGCTATCAAGCGCACATGTGATTTTTCCTGATATTGAATGTGCGCAACACTTAGAAACTGCAGGTTGGCTGAAACGCACAGGTGTGCAATTTAGATGGCAAAATAAAAACTATGAGCATTTTGAAGATTTTTTAGCAACTTTAAGCCACAACAAACGTAAAAAAATTCATCAAGAGCGTAAAAAAATTGTGCAGGCAGGCGTAGTTTGCAAGCAAGTAAAAGGTGTAGATGCGACCGAATGTGATTGGGATTTTTTCTATCAGTGTTACAGCAATACTTACCGCGAGCATCACTCTACGCCTTATTTAACGCGTGCTTTTTTTGCAGAAATTGGTAAAACCATGCCGCAAAATATTTTATTGATAGTGGCCGAAATTGATGGGCAAGCCATTGCCTGCACACTCAATATTTACAATCAAAATACTTTATATGGTCGCTACTGGGGTGCAACCCAGTTTGTATCTGGCTTGCATTTTGAGCTTTGCTATTATCAAGCCCAGCAATTTTGTATTGCCGAAAATATTAGTTATTTTGAAGGTGGTGCGCAGGGTGAGCACAAATTAGCACGGGGGTTTGAGCCGCGCCCCACTTGCTCGTATCATAAAATTGCGCACCCAGATTTTGAGTCAGCAATTAAGCATTTTTTAATACGCGAATCAGAAGGTATAACGGCTTACACTAACGAGCTAGAAGAACGAGCGCCTTTTAAAACACTAGTTTAAATAGTATTTACCAGCCAATTGCTTTGCCATCATAAGCAATAAATCGCCCGGTTGTTTGCAGGCTTAAGCCATCAATCACATTACGTAAGCCAGTCACGCTGGTTTGTGCAGATATTAAGCCATTAGGGCCACCCATATCAGTTTGCACCCAGCCTGGGTGTAGCGTAACCACGCTAATGCCATAAGGTTTTAAATCAATAGATAAGCTTTTCATCACCATGTTTACAGCGGTTTTGCTGCTGCGGTAGCTATAACTTTCGCCACTGGTGTTGTCGTCAATGCTGCCCATTTTGCTGGTTAATACGGCAATTTTTTTAAGCTGGCTTTTAGAAACATGCTGCACAAAAGCCTCTGCCATTTTTAGCAAAGCCATGGCATTAATTTTAAACGCCTCAGCCCAATCATCGTAATTGGTATCGCCAAACGTGCTATGCGGGTAAACGCCTGCATTGTTAATTAGCACATCAATAGCCTGATTTTTTAACTGTAAAGCCAACGTATCAATTTGGTTAAAATTGCCTACATCTAAAGCCAATATTTGTACATTACTGTGCGCTTTTGCTAGTGCTTGCAACGCGCTAGCCGTTTGTGGGTCACGGCAACAAGCCAGCACACCCCAGCCATCTGTTGCATATTGTTTGGCAAACTCTAAACCTAAACCACGGTTAGCCCCAGTGATTAACACTTTATATGTACTCATCAACCCACCCTTAAAAATAGTTAAATGGCAAACTAGTTAATTAACATATTACTTACTTTAACAATTTTTAGCTTAGCAATAATTAGCATGGCTAACTTTTTTAGGCTTTTATATCGCTAATTATAAGCAGATGGTTTTAACTATCTGTTGTGTGAAATAATTTATAACACCTGCTCTGCAAGCCTTTATTTATAAGGGTTGCAGAGCACCTGTTTTAGCTTATTTAGCCTACTTAACTTGTTAAATATAAATGTTTAACTGAAGTTAAATAAATCAATTAAATAAATCAATTAAGTAAAATCACTAGGTGTATTTACGCCAAGCACATAGTGCGGTTTTAAGAGGGTGGCGCATACTGCAACACATGAAGCGAATCACTGTGAGACGCCAAACTTAAAAAGGAATTTATTATGTGGACAACACCAGCAGCTACAGAAATGCGTTTTGGCTTTGAAGTAACAATGTACGTAATGAACAAGTAATCTTTAATTAGATTAAAAAGCCCAGTTAGCAATAACTGGGCTTTTTTATTAATCTTTAACTAAACGCTTTTTTCCCACTCTTCTTTTTTATCGATTTGTGTTGGGTTTAATTGTTGTTGTAGGTTTATAACAGCGCTGGGTTCGCCGCGTATAATTAAAAAAGTGCCATCATCGCCAGAGCGTTCCTCTAATACTTGGCAACTTGCGTAAATTTGTCCACGTAATTGCTGTGCCGCCCACGGTAAAAAAAGCTCAACCTCGAGTAAATCTTGCTGAAAAAACGCCACAATTTTTTGGTGTAACTTAGCCACATCTTCAGGTCGGCGTGCGCTCATCACTATGCAATCTGGGTACTTTAATCGCAAGGCCGCTTCACACTCTGCTTGCGCTTGCGCATCGCCCACGTAATCTATTTTGTTAAAAATACGTATGCGCGGCGCTATATTGCTTGCGCCCAATTTATCACCTGTATTTTCCCCAATAGCCTCACCCATGCTTGCGCCAATTTCTTCCAGCACCTCATCGGTAACCTCAAGCTGGCGTTCAAATCCAGCATCACTTGCATCAATCACATGCAACAATAGCGATGCGTCTAGCGCTTCATCTAGTGTAGATTTAAACGATGCAACCAGCCCGTGTGGCAGGTTTTTAATAAAGCCTACGGTGTCGCTTACCAGCACGCGTGGCACACTCTCTGGGTGTAGCGCCCGCACCGTGGTATCTAGCGTGGCAAATAGTTTGTTGGCCACCAGCACTTCGCTGCCTGTAAGCGCGCGCATTAAGGTCGATTTACCCGCATTGGTGTAGCCAACCAGCGCCACCCCAGCTTGGCCTTGGCGCTGTTGCCGCCGTGCACGTTGTGTTTTGCGTTCAACATCCATTGCTACAATTTCCTGTTGCAGTTCGGCAATGCGGTCGCGAATCTTACGTCTATCTAGCTCGGTGTGCGATTCGCCAGCGCCGCGGCCGCCTTCGCCACTACGTTGCCGCCCCTGAGGCCCAGCAAGTTTAGCCGCCTCGCGCAGGCGTGGTGCCATATAGCCCAGCCGCGCTATCTCTACTTGGGCACGTGCCGCGCGGGTTTTGGCATTACGGTGAAAAATTTCCAGTATCACCATGGTGCGATCCATCACCTCGCAGCCCACTTCTTTTTCTAAATTGCGTGCTTGCGATGGCGAAATTTCGTGGTCAACCAACAGCGTGTTGATATCTAAGTTTTGAGGCAGGGCAATAGCATTATCAAGCTCGCCAGCTGCATATTCGTTATTCACAAACTCGCGAATCTCAATTCGCTTGCCCGCACCTAAGTACGCTGTCATATCAAAGCCTGCGCGTTTTTGCACAAAAGTTTTAATAACGGTGTAGCCCAATGTTTTTGCCAGCTCGCGCAACTCGTTTAGCGATGCCTCAAACTCCATATCGGTAACATTTGGCAGTTGCACAGCCGCCACAACGGCGTACATAGATGGTGCTGAAACTTCTTTTTGCATAAGCAGATTGCATAGATTAATTGACTGAGGCCAGATAATACCTTAAAAGCCATGGCTACTAATATTAGTGCTGTAAAGTGGCTAGTTGAGGTAACCGCAACACCTGCCCTGCAAGCCTTTATTTATAAGGGTTGCAGAGCACCTTTTTTAGCTTATTTAGCCTACTTAACTTGTTAAATTTAAATGTTTTAACTGAAATTAAGTAAATCAATTAAATAAATCAATTAAGTAAAATCACTAGGTGTATTTACGCCAAGCACATAGTGCAGTTTTAAGAGGGTGGCGCATACTGCAACACATGAAGCGAATCATTGTGAAACGCCAAACTTAAAAGGGAATTTATCATGTGGACAACACCAGCAGCTACAGAAATGCGTTTTGGCTTTGAAGTAACAATGTACGTAATGAACAAGTAATCTTTAATTAGATTAAAAAGCCCAGTTAGCAATAACTGGGCTTTTTTGTGGGTAACACTTTTAGTATTAATAGCATTATTGAACATTTTAACGGCCAAGTTATCTATTAAAAGTTAATGGCATTTACGTAAAATTTATATGAAAAATTTAAAAATAGGCCTACTCACCACATTGTTAATGGCCACTAGTTTCAACGCGCTAGCTGAAACATTTTTTAAAGAGACTTACACAGGCAAATATACCGAGCAATTTATAGCTGGCGGCCCAAAGTATGAAGTGAATATTAAAAATGGCAAAAAACAAGGCTTAGAAATTTTTTGGTATGAAAGTGGCCGCATTAAAATTCAAACCAATTATGTTGACGACAAGGAAGATGGCGTTTGGAACCAATGGTACGAAACTGGCCAAATGAAGCTAGAAGCGCATTATAAAGCAGGGCGCGAGCACGGCACATTTAAACAATGGTACGAAAACGGCCAACAACGCGCCCAATCTACCTTTGTAGAAGGCAAAAAAGAAGGCTTAGAATACGCGTGGGATAAAGATGGCAAACTAAAATCACAACTGATGTATAAAAATGGTGAAGTAATCAACAAATAAAGTGATTAAGCAAAATCATTAGGTGTATTTACGCTAACTACATAGGGTTGTTTTTGTTGGTGAGCGCATACTGTGAAACATACAGACACATCACACCGATGTGGGTACATTAAAAAGGAAATCTATCATGTGGACAACACCAGCAGCTACAGAAATGCGTTTTGGCTTTGAAGTAACAATGTACGTAATGAACAAATAATTTTAATTAACTTGTTTAATTAAAACTAGAAAGCCCAGTGAGAAATTGCTGGGCTTTTTTGTTTTTTTGATTAAGTATCAAATGTGCGCTTTTAATAATAATTGATAATCTGCAACTGCAAGGCTTGTCACCGCAGAATATACCAACTAAAACTGCTTATTCATGCTAAATAAGCGTTGGCACTAATACCAATAACAAACCAAGCATTGAAATCAGCCAAACAATCGTTCTAACCACTGGCACACCAAAAGCATATAGTGGAAAGTACACCACCCGCGCAATTAAATACAATAGCGAACCCCAATAGCTATAAACGCTAAACGACTGTGTAACCGCCACAATTAACACAGCCGCAACAAATAATGGAAACGTTTCAAAAAAATTAGCCTGCGCCCTAAAAAGGCGCTCTGCAAAAGCACTTAATGCAGGTGTTGCACCATCACGCGCACCCATATTCCACTTAGTGCCAAACTGTTTAGTGCGCACATTACCCGCCACTAAAATATGCACCAAGCCTAAAATAGCTGCCCAAGCTAAGCAAGTTAGTTCTATTGTCATTGTGGAATTCATAGTGAAATCTATCATGGTGGAATCCTTTTAAAGGTTAAGTTGCAACAATAACGTTATATTGCTGTGCCAGAGCTACATAAAAGCGATGAACACTATCATATTCATGTAGCTGCTATCAATGGATTTGTAAAAGCAGACTTACTAAGGTGTTGTTGGAAAATTGCGCTAGGCGGTAAAAGTAAAGAACGAGGTAGTAAAGCACTTGGAAATGTAGACCCAAAATAGCAGAAAAGACGTGCTATAGATCTGATTAAGCAAACAGTAGGTAT
>JANMNC010000078.1:0-15107 GCA_031373695.1 Methylotenera sp.
TGGACCCACCTCTTCCCATCTCGAACAGAGCCGTGAAACGAACCAGCGCCAATGATAGTATGCTTTTTGCATGCGAAAGTAGGTCACCGCCAAGCTATTTATATTAGTTAATTGAGTCAATCCCTCAATTAACTCACAATAGAGCCCTCTAACGAGGGCTTTATTCGTTTGTAGAGTGTGATTGTTGTGATGCAACACAAACAGACTGTACAAACCATTAGTTGTAACAATAAAACCCACTTTGCGAGGGTTTTATTGTTTGTAGGCCCTTGGTAACTAGGGGCGTAAGAATAATTTATATTTAGCATCACTAGAAACCACATGAGTGTTGATTAGCAAGGTGCGCGGTTTGATGGGATAAATGAATTGTCTATGACTATCAAAGCATTCCAATTGCTTGAATTTATTGGTATAATGAGGTAATAATTCGATGGGCTTTGTGCCCATTTTTTGTTTCTGCTAAGTATGTGGCACTTTGTGCTGTAATTGAGGTTGGTTGTAATGCAAGATTTGCATGGCTTAATTGAAAAAACAGTGATCCAGCTTGGGTTTGAGTTGGTGGACCTCGAGATTTCTAATCGCGGTAAGTTGTTGCGAGTATTTATTGATAAGCTCAACCCTGCTGACGTTAAGGACAGCGTTAACATTGATGATTGCGTGCTGGTAAGTAACCAGCTTGGCAATGTACTTACAGTTGATCACGAAATTGAATACGATAGGCTAGAAATTTCGTCCGCTGGCATGGATAGAGTGCTAAAAAAAGAAAAAGATTTTCTGCGTTTTGTTGGCGAGCGCGCGCAAATTAAGTTACGTGTAGGTATTAAAGATGAGGGTGTAAACGCTAGTGAAACTAAGTTGCCCCGCAAAACTTTTTTGGGGCTTATAAAAGGCGTGGAAGATGCTAATGTGCTGATGGAATATGAGGGTGTTATCTATAAGTTGGCCTTAAGTAACATTGATAAAGCGCGTTTAAGCCCAGTATTTTAGTTTAAACAGTAATTAGTCTTGTATTTGGTTTGAAATAATAACGATAGTTTAAGAATATATAAAAGCTGGAGATTGCAATGAGTCGTGAAATTTTATTATTAGTAGATGCCTTGGCCCACGAAAAAAACGTGACTAAAGAGGTGATTTTTACCGCGTTAGAGCTAGCGTTAGCCTCTGCAACTAAGAAAAAACATCATGACGATGCCGATATTCGCGTCACAATTAACCGCGAAAGTGGTGAGTATGAAACTTTTAGACGTTGGCAATATGTAGAGTATGACTTGCTAGAAAACTCAGCATTTCAATTTGACGAAGAAAGTGATCATGCTGCAGGTCGTACAATAGGCGATTATTACGAAGAACCGCTAGAGAGCATTGAGTTTGGCCGCATTGGTGCGCAAGCAGCAAAACAAGTTATTTTGCAAAAAGTGCGCGAAGCCGAGCGCGAACAAATATTAGAAGACTTTTTGGCGCGCAATGAAAGTTTAGTAACAGGCGTTATTAAGCGTATGGAAAAGGGCAGTGCAATTATCGAAGTAGGTCGTATTGAATGCTTGTTGCCTCGTGAAGCCATGATTCCAAAAGAAAATTTGCGTGTTGGTGACCGTGTTCGCGCTTACCTAACACGTGTTGAACGCGGTGGCCGTGGCCCGCAATTAATCTTGTCACGTATTGCGCCTGATTTCTTAAAGCGCTTGTTTGAGTTAGAGGTGCCTGAAATTGAAGAGGGCTTGCTAGAAATTAGGGCCGCAGCACGTGACCCTGGTTTGCGCTCTAAAATTGCCGTTAAAACTAATGACCAACGTTTAGACCCGGTAGGTACTTGCGTTGGTATGCGTGGCTCACGTGTGCAGGCGGTAACTGGTGAGTTGGCTGGTGAGCGCGTAGATATTATATTGTGGAGCATGGAGCCAGCACAATTTGTTATTAATGCCATGGCGCCTGCAGAAGTATCTAGCATTGTGGTGGATGAAGACGCGCATAGCATGGATGTAGTGGTGAACGAAGAGCAGTTGGCACTGGCTATTGGTCGCAGCGGTCAAAATGTACGTTTGGCCTCTGAGCTTACTGGCTGGACTTTGAATATATTGACAGAAGAGCAGGCGGCAGAAAAAAATCAAACAGAATATACCAATGTTAGCCAATTGTTTATGGAAAAACTTGACGTAGATGAAGAGGTTGCGGATATTTTGGTACAAGAAGGTTTTAGTACATTAGAAGAAATTGCTTATGTGCCATTGGCCGAAATGGCCGAAATAGATGCCTTTGATGAAGATACCATTAACGAGTTACGTTCACGTGCCCGCGCCGCACTTTTAACTGAGGCCATTGCCAAAGAAGAGAAAGTTGACGAGGCTAGCGTAGATTTGTTAAGCATGGAAGGTATGGATGAAGACACAGCGCATCTATTAGCTTCTAAAGGTGTTGCTACTATGGACGATTTGGCAGAGTTAGCGGTTGACGAACTGGTTGAGCTAACACAAATGGATGCTGAGCGCGCAAAAACGTTAATTATGACAGCTCGCGCACCTTGGTTTAAGTAGTTTAGCGGCTTTAATGGCTTAGCTAACTGCATTCAGGTAATTGGGTTTAACGTAATAAGTTAGCAGTAATTTAGAGATAATTTGTTGAATGATTGCGATACACGCATCAACATAGCAATAAAAAAAGTAGAAAGATTGGAGCAGTAAATGGCACAAACAACCGTTGCACAATTCGCCGCAGAGCTAGGGCTGCCAACCGCTTTGCTGCTTGATCAACTTAAAAGTGCAGGCGTAAACAAAGCTGCTTTAGACGATAAGCTAGAGGAAGCTGATAAATCGGCATTGCTAGATTATTTACGTAAAGAGCATGGTGCTGAACAGGCCCCAAAAAACAAAATTACGTTGACGCGCAAATCTAACACCGAAATTAAAAAAACGGATAGCTCTGGTCGTGCGCGCACCATTCAAGTTGAAGTGCGTAAAAAACGTGTGCTGGAAAAGCCTGAAGATGATGTTGTAGAGCATATACAAGAAGCTGAGGCTCTAGAAGAGTTGGTAATTGAGCCTGTTTTGGAAGAGATTATTCCTGCCGAAGTCGTTGAGGTCGAGGTTGTAGAAGTTGCTGAGGTGTTGGTAGAGATTGCACCAGCAACCGAAGTGATTGCTGAAGTAATTGAAGAGCCGCAAGTAGTTGTCACGCCGACTATTGCTGAAGTTGTTGAAGTAAAATCTACAACGATAAAAAAACAAGTATTAACGCCTGAGCAAGTAACCATTCGCGAGCATGAAGCTAAGCGTCACGCGACTTTGGCGGCAATGCAGGCAGAAGATGTGCGTAAAAAACAAGAGCTTATACAGCGCCGCTTAGACGATGAAGCCAGAAAGCTGGCTGAAGCTGAAGCGGCTAAAGTAAAAGCAGCCAAGCTTTCAGAGGGTACCTTACACAAGCCTGTGGCCAAAGTTGGCGCCGTTGCCAAGCCTGCCCCAGCTAAAGATGCTAAAAAAGCCAAGGGTAACAACAAAGAGTGGACCGATGCTGAGAACAAAAAACGCGGCTTAAAAACCCGTGGTGCAGTTACAACAGGTTCGAATTGGCGCTCTCCTAAAGGTAAAAACAGATCACATCATGATGATGATGCAGAACACGCATTCAATGCGCCTACTGAGGCGATTATTTATGAAGTGTTAGTGCCAGAAACTATCACTGTGGCTGATTTAGCGCACAAAATGTCGGTTAAATCTGGCGAAGTGATTAAGAAGTTGATGGGCATGGGCATGATGGTGACGATTAACCAAGTGCTTGATCAAGAAACTGCCATTATTTTGGTGGAAGAAATGGGTCATAAAGCTTCGGCTGCTGCACCAAACGATCCTGATGTATTCTTGGAAGAGGATGCACATGCAGAAGCTGTATTAGAAACGCGCCCACCAGTTGTTACGGTGATGGGTCACGTTGATCATGGTAAAACATCGCTGTTGGATTACATTCGACGTAGCCGTGTGGCTTCAGGCGAGGCAGGCGGCATTACACAGCATATTGGTGCTTATCATGTAGAAACACCGCGCGGTATGGTGACATTTTTAGATACGCCAGGCCATGAAGCATTTACAGCTATGCGCGCACGCGGAGCAAAAGCCACCGACGTCGTTATTTTAGTGGTATCTGCCGATGACGGTGTAATGCCACAAACGATTGAAGCCATTCACCATGCAAAAGCAGCTGGTGTACCACTGGTTGTTGCTATCAACAAAATTGATAAGCCAGGTGCTGAGCCAGAACGCGTAAAAATGGAGCTGGTAGCGCAAGAAGTAGTGCCTGAAGAATTTGGTGGTGAAATCATGTTCCGCGAAGTTTCGGCCAAAACGGGTAAAGGTATTGATGAGCTGCTAGAAGCGGTATTGTTACAAGCTGAAGTTTTGGAGCTGCAAGCGCCTAAAAACACACCTGCAAAAGGCTTGGTAATCGAGGGCAGGCTAGACAAAGGTCGTGGCCCAGTTGCTACTATTTTGGTGCAATCGGGTACGCTTAAGCGTGGCGATATGATTTTGGCAGGCACAACCTTTGGTAAAGTGCGCGCTATGCTAGATGAAGCGGGTAACGATATTAAAGAAGCTGGCCCGTCTTTCCCAGTAGAAATTCAAGGATTGTCGGATGTGCCAAGCGCAGGTGAAGAAGTCATAGTGCTTAACGATGAGCGTAAGGCGCGTGAAATTGCTAACTTCCGTGCGGGCAAATTCCGCGATGTTAAATTAGCAAAACAACAAGCCGCTAAACTTGAAAATATGTTTGATCAAATGACTGAGGGCGAAGTACAAACACTCGGCTTAATTATTAAATCAGATGTACAAGGTTCTTACGAAGCTTTAGCAACAAGCTTGCAAAAATTATCAACCGCTGAAGTGAAAGTGAATATTATTCACACTGGTGTAGGCGCAATTAGTGAATCAGATGTGAACTTAGCCAGTGCCTCAGGCGCAGTTTTAATTGGTTTTAACGTGCGTGCCGATGCTGGTTCACGTAAATTAATAGAAAACTTAGGTGTAGATGTTCGCTATTACAACATTATTTACGAAGCTGTAGATGAAGTAAAAGCCGCACTGGGTGGTATGTTAAAACCAGAGCAACGTGAAAGTATGATTGGTACTGTAGAGATTCGTGAAGTATTCCGTATCTCTAAAGTGGGCGCTATTGCTGGTTGTTACGTACAAGACGGTATGATTAAACGTAACTCACGCGTGCGGGTGTTACGTGCTAACGTGATTATTCATACGGGCGAGCTAGATTCATTGAAACGCTTTAAAGATGATGTAAAAGAAGTGAAAAATAACTTTGAATGCGGTTTATCACTCAAAAACTACAACGATATTGAGATTGGCGATATTCTTGAAGTGTATGAAATGATAGAAGTTGCTAGAACCTTATAGATAATGGCAAAAGAATTTTCACGAAGTCACCGCGTTGCAGAACAAATGCAACGCGAGTTGGCAGATTTACTTCAATTTGAGGTAAAAGATCCGCGTGTAGGCATGGTAACCATTACGCAGGTAGAGGTTACAGGAGACATGGCGCACGCTAAGGTTTTTTATAGCGCAGCTAAAGCCAGTGATTCAATACAGCAAGGTTTAGAAAAATCGGCAGGTTTTTTACGCACGCAAATTGCTAAACGCATGCTGTTGCGCACAGTGCCGCAGTTGCATTTTGTATACGATGCCTCGATTGATAACGGTATTAAAATGGCGCAGTTGATAGATGCTGCGCGTGCCACAGATAAAAACTCAGATTAATAATTACTACAAACCTTGCAATTTAAACGCACTAAGCGCGCTATAAATGGCGTTTTACTAATAGATAAGCCGCTCGGCTTTTCATCTAATCAGGCATTACAAAAAGTAAAATGGTTGTATCAGGCCACAAAAGCAGGCCACACTGGCACGCTAGATCCGCTGGCTACTGGCTTATTGCCTATCTGCTTGGGCGAAGCTACTAAGTTTGCACAATACGTTACCGATGCCGATAAAACTTACGATGCCACAATAAAGTTTGGTGTTACCACCACTACAGGTGACGCGGAGGGTGATGTGCTAACAACTTCAGCTGTTAATTTCACACAACTCCAACTGGAGTTTTCTTGCCAGCAGTTTGTTGGTCAAATTAGCCAAGTGCCTCCTATGTATTCTGCTTTAAAGCATGAAGGAAAATCTTTGTACGAATACGCCAGAGCAGGCGTGGATATTGAGCGCAAAGCACGGTTGGTTACTATTAAAAATATTAGCATTAACACATTTGAACATGACGTTGCACAAATCACTGTGACCTGTAGCAAGGGCACTTACATTCGCACGCTCGCTGAAGATATTGGCGCGCAGCTTGGCTGTGGCGCGCATTTAATAGGCTTGCGACGCACAGAAACTGCAGGTTATGTGCTGCCACAAGCTATTACTTTGGTGCAGCTAGAAGCTATGTCAGCAGAAAATCGTGATGCATTATTATTGCCTGTCGACTCAGCTGTCGAATATCTACCGAAAGTAATCTTAAATACGGATGCCGCATTTTTTGTGATGCAAGGCCAATCGGTATGGCAATCTGGAAAAATACCTAATGGCGATTTAAGACTTTATGATGAGCAACAACAGTTTTTGGGATTAGGTTTTTTGCAGGATGATGGCAAAGTAGCACCAAGAAGACTTGTTCAAAAAACGCAATCAAATTAATGGCTTGCAGCGCTTAAAGTGCTTGTTAAAAATGCACACTCACGTTAAAATGCTGGATTATTCGTAAAAGAATGTACTAGTGGCAAACAATTCATCTAAGATTGTTTAAGCTACTTATGCATTGTCGCTAACTATCAGTATTATTTTAAGGAAAAAAGATGGCAATTACAGCAGCAGATACCGCAAAAGTCGTAGCAGCATACCAACAAAAACCAGGTGACACTGGTAGCCCAGAAGTACAAGTAGCACTTTTAACTAATCGTATTACTTATCTAACTGAGCATTTTAAAGCCAATAAAAAAGATAACCATTCACGTCGTGGTTTATTGGCAATGGTTAGTCAGCGTCGTCGTTTGTTAGATTATTTAAAAAGTAGAGATGTAAGCCGCTATCAAACTTTGATTGAGCGTTTAAGTCTACGTAAGTAATTATTGTAAAAGTGTTTTGCTTGTTCATATATAGCTCGCTTTTATAATAGAAGAAAAGCCGATTGCATGGTGATATGCGTCGGCTTTTTCGTTTGTTGTAAACATAAGTTTTAAATTATCACAAAATGTTTTAATTAGAATGTAATTAATAATTGTTTTAAAAATGCATGTTTTAAAAATAGTCGGTTGCTATTGGGTAGTGAATAGCAGCTTATTGAAAAGTTAAAGGAAAAATAATGTTTAATAAAGTGAAAAAAAGTATTCAGTATGGTGCGCATGAGCTCACCATTGAAACAGGTGAAATTTCTCGTCAAGCCGATGCGGCAGTGATGGTAAGTTATGGTGATACAGTTGTTTTGGTAGCAGTAACTAGTAAAAGCGAAGTAAAAGCGGGCCAAGACTTTTTTCCACTAACAGTGGATTATATGGAAAGAACTTACGCTGCCGGTAAAATTCCAGGTGGTTTTTTCAAACGCGAAGGCCGTCCTTCTGAAAAAGAAACATTAACATCACGTTTAATCGACCGCCCATTACGTCCGTTATTTCCAGAAGCGTTTTTGAATGAAGTGCAAATTGTGGCGACTGTTATGTCGTCAGACCCTGAAATTGATTCAGATATTCCAGCGATTATTGGTGCATCTGCCGCTATGTCGTTATCTGGTATTCCGTTTTTTGGCCCGCTAGGCGCGGCGCGAGTCGGCTACATTAATGACGAATATGTATTGAACCCAACAAAAACGCAATTAACAGAAACTTCACTTGATTTAGTGGTGGCTGCCACTGAGTCGGCGGTAATGATGGTTGAGTCTGAAGCAAAAGAACTTTCAGAAGAGATTATGCTAGGTGCGGTTGTTTATGGTCACGAGCAAATGCAAGCCGTGATTAAAATGATTAACGAGCTAGTAGCCGAGGCTGGTAAAGATGCTTGGGATTGGACAGCGCCTGAGCCAGATACTGCAATTATTGCAAAAGTAGCGGATTTAGCGGCAGCAGATGTAAATGCTGCGTTTCAAATTAAAGCTAAAGGCGCACGTTCTACTAAGTTAGATGAAATTAAAAATCGCGTGATGAGCACGCTGATTACTGAAGCGACTTCAACAGAAGAGGCGAATAAAATTAAAGCAGAGTTCTTTAATTTAGAAGCCAAAACTGTACGTAGCCAAATTTTAAATGGTGAGCCTCGTATTGATGGCCGTGATACACGCACCGTGCGCCCAATTACCGTGCGTACTGGCGTATTGCCGCGCACGCATGGTTCTGCGTTATTTACGCGTGGCGAAACGCAAGCGCTGGTAGTGGTTACATTAGGCACGGGCCGTGACGAGCAAGTAATTGATGCGTTGCAAGGCGAGTTTAAAGATCGCTTCATGCTGCATTACAACATGCCTCCGTATGCTACTGGTGAAACAGGCCGTGTAGGTACACCAAAACGCCGCGAAATTGGCCATGGCCGTTTAGCTAAGCGTGCGTTGTTGGCTGCATTGCCATCAGCTGAAGAGTTTGGCTACACAGTTAGAATCGTTTCTGAAATTACTGAGTCGAATGGTTCAAGCTCAATGGCATCAGTTTGTGGCGGTAGTTTGGCCATGATGGACGCTGGCGTGCCACTTAAAAATCACGTTGCAGGCATTGCGATGGGTTTAATTAAAGAAGGCAACCGCGTTGCGGTGCTAACCGATATATTGGGCGATGAAGATCACCTAGGTGATATGGATTTTAAAGTGGCGGGTACAGAAGATGGTATTACTGCGCTGCAAATGGACATTAAAATTACAGGCATTACCGCACAAATTATGCAAGTTGCTTTAGCTCAGGCTAAAGAGGGACGCGCGCATATTTTGGGCATTATGAAAGCCGCTATGAGCGAGGTAAACACTGAGATGTCAGCGTTTGCACCACGTATTATTACCATGAAAATTAATGCTGATAAAATCCGCGATGTAATCGGTAAAGGTGGCGCTGTGATTCGTGCGTTAACTGAAGAAACTGGTACCTCAATTGATATTGAAGATGACGGCACCATTAAAATTGCCTGCACCAGCGCAGAGCAAGGAGCTGAAGCACAACGTCGTATTGCTGAAATTACAGCTGAGGTTGAAGTGGGTCAAATCTACGAAGGCCCAGTGGTTAAATTGTTAGACTTTGGTGCAGTAGTTTCATTATTACCAGGTAAAGATGGTTTAGTACATATTTCACAAATCGCCCATCAACGCGTAAATGCGGTGAGTGATTTTGTAAAAGAAGGCGATATCGTTAAAGTAAAAGTAGTAGAAATTGACGATAAAGGCAAAGTACGTTTAAGCATGAAAGCTTTAATTGACGCGCCAGTGAAAGAAACAAAAACAGAATCGGAAGCTGACGAGTAAGTTAGTAAGCCTTTGAAAAAAGCGCCTCTAAAGGCGCTTTTTTATTGTATAACGGTATGCTGTAAAAAATATGCTCTGTAGGCCGTATAGGTATTGCCTCGCAGAGCATGGCATTGAATGATTTAACCTGAGCAGTTAGTTTAATAACGGTATGCGCATTTGTCATTAAAAAAGCCCGCATTGCGGGCTTTTTTAACTGGAGTAAATTAGCTAATTATTTAGCTACTTGCCTCTCGCGCATTTCATCTAGCGTTTTGCAATCAATGCAAAGTGTAGCAGTAGGACGCGCTTCTAAACGTTTTAAGCCAATTTCAACGCCACAGCCTTCGCAATAGCCGTATTCATCAGCGTCAATATTGCGCAGAGTCTCATCAATTTTTTTGATAAGCTTACGTTCGCGATCGCGATTACGCAACTCTAAAGCCATGTCAGATTCTTGGCTGGCGCGGTCGTTAGGGTCAGCAAACATTGTGACTTCATCTTGCATGGTATGCACGGTGCGGTCTATGTCGTGGCTCAAATCAGATTTCCAGTTATTTAAAATAGCCGTAAAATGTTTAAGTTGGTTTTTGTTCATGTATTCCTCGTCAGGCTTAGGCTGATAAGGAGTGAATGTTTTGGTGAGCGTTTCTGCCATGTTTTATCCAGCTACTTTTTATAATAAAATCAAATGCTTATGAAAACAAAATCAAAAAATAATTTAAAAAATTAATCGCGCGAGTGTACACCTATTATTTGGGATAAGCAAAAGTTAATTATTAGCATATTTAATGCTATAGATTAAAGCTAGCTGGTTTTTCGCCCTGCAGCTTCTGCTAGTTCTAATGCTAAAAGCGTGTTTTCCATTAAGGTGGCTACAGTCATTGGCCCAACTCCGCCAGGCACTGGTGTGATATGGCTTGCGCGTTGTTTGGCTGCGTTAAAATCGACATCGCCACAAATTGTGCCATCACTTAAGCGATTAATACCAATATCTACCACAATGGCACCTTGCTTAATCCAGTCGCCTTTAATCAGGCCTGGCTTGCCTGCCGCAGCAACTATTAAATCGGCATGTTTGATTTTATCAGCTAAGTTTTTAGTGTGGCGATGGCAGCTTGTAATGGTGCATCCCGCCAACAAAAGCTCAAGCGCCATAGGGCGGCCAACATGGTTAGAGACGCCTACTATCACGGCATCAAGCCCCATCAAATCAATGTTGGTAGCTTGTAGCATTTTAATCACGCCAAACGGCGTGCAAGAGCGCAATGTAGGTTGGCGCACAGCCAAACGACCGATGTTGTAAGGGTGAAACCCATCTACATCTTTATGAACATTAATATGCTCAATAATTTTTTCATCTGATATTTGAGGCGGTAAAGGTGATTGCACCAAAATGCCATCTACACTTGGGTCATTATTTAAGCTATCTATTAAACTAAATAACTCAGCCTCGCTAATATTTGCAGCTAAATTATGTGTAATTGAGCTGATACCGACTTTTTCGCAGGCTAAACGCTTATTTCGCACATAAATATGCGATGCAGGGTCGGCTCCAACAAGCACTACCACTAGGCAAGGCGGGCGTTTTCCAGCATCTGTTCGTGCTGTTATTTTGCTTTTAATGGTGTTAAGTAGCGCTTCTGCTATGGCTTTGCCGTTGATAATTTGTGCTGTCATGCTTAAATTTTAATCAATTATTAAAAATAAAGTGATATTTTAACATATTAGAATTGACCGCAAGGCTGGTTTGCGCTATATTTCTGCCTCTTCGGCGTGTAGCGTAGCCTGGTAGCGCGCCTGCTTTGGGAGCAGGATGTCGGGAGTTCGAATCTCTCCACGCCGACCAGTATTTTGTAGTTAAAGTGGTCTTGCCTTAATTGGCCGAAGTTAGCCCTTTTGTAACGTGTAACCAATCTGCCCGTAGCTCAACCGGATAGAGCACCAGCCTTCTAAGCTGGGGGTTACAGGTTCGATTCCTGTCGGGCAGACCAATGCCAAGTTTTTTTGGTTTAAACGTTTTGTTTCATACAGTTTGTTTCAATGGTGGTTGTAGCTCAGTTGGTAGAGTCCAGGATTGTGATTCCTGTTGTCGTGGGTTCGAGCCCCATCAGCCACCCCATCTATTTATATTTCTAGTTGCAAATTCGCAACACTCGCCATTTAGTCACGCTTGTCATTGATAGCCAGCTTTTTAACGGTTATAGTATCTCTATAACAATAACCAATAAATGCTGTAAATTATAAGGATAATTCGATGGCTGAGTTGCTCCCGGTGCTTATCATCATTGATGATGATCCGCTCATTACCGATACCTTGCACTATGTGCTCAGCAAGCACTTTGAAGTGTGCGTGGCAGATTCGCGCGCGCAGGCTAAAAGCTTGTTACGACAACTTGACGAGCCACCAGCGCTAGCTTTGGTGGATTTAGGCCTTCCGCCTTCACAGCACAAGCCAGACGAAGGTTTTAAGATGATAGGCGAACTGCTTGCGCATTCGCCCAGCATGAAAATACATGTGCTGTCAGGCCAAAGTGATGATGTGAATGTGAAGCATGCGCTAGCTTTGGGCGCTCTAGACTTTATCCCAAAGCCTTGCGATGTTGATAAACTAAGAGAGCTTTTATTAAATTCGTTAAAAGTACAAAGTGTCGAATTATCTGAACAAGCACTAACCGAGAAGGCAGAAGATAAAAATGGCGGCATGATAGGTGAAAGCTTGCCGATGCAAACGCTTATTACACAAATTCGTCAATTTGCCGATTCGCCGTTTCCAGTGTTAATTGAAGGTGAATCTGGCGCTGGTAAAGAGCGCGTTGCAAGTAATTTTCATCGCTTTAGCAAGCGCGCAAAACACCCTTATTTATCGATTAATTGTGCGGCTATTTCACCCATGTTGGCGGAATCTATTTTATTTGGCCACGCCAAAGGTGCCTTTACTGGTGCAGCCAACTCTAACACTGGTTATTTTGAAGATGTAAACGAAGGCACGCTTTTCTTAGATGAAATTGGTGAGTTGCCACTAGAAATGCAAGCCAAATTGTTGCGCGTATTAGAAAATGGTGACTACGCGCGCGTGGGTGAAACGCAAATTCGTAAAAGTAAAGCGCGAATTGTGGCAGCAACCAATCGCGATTTACGCGCAGAAGTGCGTGCAGGCAATTTTAGGTCAGATTTATACCATCGGCTAAGCGTGTTTGCGGTTAAGGTGCCGCCTTTACGTGATTTAGTAGATGATAGCTTGATTTTACTCGAACACTTTAATAGCTTTTATTCGCGAGAAACTGGCCAGCAATCGTTTAAGCTCGACACAAAAGCGCAATCGCGCTGGTTAACTTACCACTTTCCTGGCAATGTACGCGAGCTACGTAATATTATTATTCGTTTAATTGCTAAGTATGCAGGTCAAACTGTAAACGAAGTGCAGCTATCTGCCGAGCTTGATTTATCGCGTCAAAACGAGATTGATGGCGTGCCAACAATTAGCAACAGCGGTGATTTATCGGGCTATGCACTGCAGCATTTGCAAAACGAAGCTAATGTTAACTTAGACCAAGTATTAAAATCTTGGGAAAAAGCCTACGTAGAAGCCGCCATGCGCATGACGCACGGCAATTTAAGCCAAGCCGCTAAAATGTTGGGCATTAATCGCACCACTTTGTACAGCCGTATTCAGTTACAAGAAGAAAAATAACATTAAATAATTCATGTACTACGCGCATTTTGGTTTAAAAGAACCGCCATTCAAAATAACTCCGAATACTGAGGTTTTTTTCACGGGCGGTAATCGCGGTGCTGTGTTAGATGCTTTAATCTACGCTATTTTAAACGGCGAAGGCATTGTAAAAGTGGTGGGCGAAGTAGGCAGTGGCAAAACCATGTTGTGCCGCATGTTGCAAACCATAATGCCCGATAAAATTGAGAGCATATTTTTAGCCAACCCAAGTGTGGCGCCAGAAGATGTATTGCATGCAATAGCCTTTGAATTACAGCTTAAGCTACCCAAAAATGCAGATCGTTTAAAAGTCATGCAAGTGCTACAAAGCCATTTATTGGCGCGCCATGCAGCAGGCAAGCAAGTGGTAATCTTTGTAGAAGAAGCCCAAGGCATGCCGCTTGCCACCTTAGAAGAAATTAGGCTGCTTTCAAACCTAGAAACCAAGCACGATAAACTGTTGCAAATTGTGCTATTTGGTCAGCCAGAGCTTGACGAAAATCTGAATCAAACCAATATTCGTCAATTACGTGAGCGCATTACCCACAGCTTTAATCTTAGCCCGCTTAAACCTAAAGAAATTGGCGAATATCTTATTTTTAGATTGCGTGCGGCAGGTTATTTTGGCCCACATTTATTTACACAGTCGGCCATCAATAAAATTGCATCATCGGCGCAAGGCTTAGTGCGGCGGGTGAATATTTTGGCGGATAAAGCTTTATTAGCCGCCTTTGCCGATAACGTTTACCTTGTAACACCAAAACATGTAAATGCCGCCATTCGTGATAGCGAATTTGGTTTAGAAAAATCAAGGCTGGCCAAAAAATCTCAAATCATTATGTGGGCTAGCTTGCTGCTATTGGGCTTGGCGTTGGGTTATGTTGCTAGCCAATTATTGCAGCGTAACGCGCTTAATTTGGCTAAATTGCCAGCACAAAATAATCAACCAGCTACAGCAAAAATTATTACTGAAAAAGTTGTTATTAGTCCGCCTGTGGCTGTTAATGCTACGCCGCCTGCAAGTATTGCTGTAGCCGCAAACGCTAGCAACGTACAGGACGATATTTTAAATCGTCGTCTAAGCGTAACATCTGCTTGGTTAGCCAGCCAAGCACCTACTACGGTCACCATTCAATTAATGGGTGTAAGTAGTGATGCGTTGCTAAAAACAGAGCTTGAGCTACTTAGTCAAAAAATAGAGCTCGACAATATTTATGTTTATCGCACAAAAGCCAGTAATAATGGCTTGCTTGAACAGCCTTTTTTAACCGTGTTATACGGCAGTTTTGCTAACCGCATAGATGCCATGCAAGCGCTGCAAAAGTTGCCCGCAGATATTCAAAAAAATCGCCCACAATTACGCACTGTTGCAGGCGTTTTACTAGAAACTAAATAAATCAGTAAAAATGCGTAAATTTATAAAGGTTTCAAACAGTTAGTATTGCGTTTGAAAGCAGATTATGCGATAACATTGGCAGTGAAAAGATTCCATGGAGGACAGCACATCGTGCTTAGCAAAAAAACTAATAACACCATAGTCAATTTAGGTTTGTTTGCAATTGCCAGTTTTGTGCTGGCAGGCTGTGCACACAAATCTGTAGTGCCAACATCCAGAGGCCATATTGAAAGCAATGTCAGCACACAAGGTGCTACACAAGCCGCCACTGTTGCTGTTGCACCTATTCCTAAACCTGTTAAAAGTAACCCGCAATTACCCATACCTAAAACCACCAGCAAATCGCAAACATACAGCGTTGTGGTTAACGAGGTGCCCGTTAAAGAAATTTTGTTTGCCCTAGCACGTGAAAGCAAACTCAATATTGATATTCACCCAAGTATACAAGGCCGCGCCACACTAAACGCGGTTGATCAAACCTTGCCAGCCATTTTAGAGCGTTTAGCTAGGCAGGTAGATTTAACCTACAAAATGGAAGGT
>JANMNC010000085.1:0-3189 GCA_031373695.1 Methylotenera sp.
TTAATCGAAAAAAATCATGACTTTGCACATAAGCCTATTGGTAATGGCCGCTTACAATTTGTGAGCTGGCAAAATAAACTGATTTTAAAGCGACCGCACGATAAGCAATTAATTACTTTAACTGAGGTAAAAGACCCAACAGTGCGCGTTTTAAAATTATTGCGCGGTGAGGCCGATTTAATACAAGGCGATTTGCCGCCAGAATTAGTTACGCACTTGCAAAGCAAGCCTAATATTACGGTTAAAACTAGCATTGGCGCTAACTTTTCTTACCTTGGTTTAAACATGCGCGATATAACTTTGCAAAAACTAAAAGTGCGCAAAGCCATTGCGCATGCAATTGATAGGCAAGCGATTATCGATAAAGTCATGGTAAATAACTCACGCACAGCAGGCGCAATTTTACCCCCCGAACACTATACAAATAAAAATACAAGTTTAACGCCATACGACTACAACCCAATGTTGGCAAGACAATTGCTAAATGAGGCAGGCGTAAAGTTACCGCTAAAACTGGTTTATAAAACCAGCACCGATGCCCAGCGCGTACGTTTTGCCACTATATTGCAAGCGCAAATGCAACCTGCAGGCATTGCGCTGGAAATTAAAAGTCTAGATTGGGGTACATTTTTTGCCGATATAAAACATGGAAACTTTCAATTATATGGTTTAACTTGGGTGGGCATTAAAACGCCAGAAATTTACAGTAAAGCATTTGGCTCAAGTAATTTTCCGCCCAAAGGCTTTAATCGCGGGCAATATGCCGATGCCGAATTAGACAAGCTGCTAGCCGCTGAAAACTGGCCTGCCGCCACCGCGCGCATTCATAATCAATTGCCTTATATTCCACTGTGGTACGAAGGCCAATTTGCCGCTATGCAAAAAAATATTACAAATTACAATCCAAAACCAGATGGTAATTGGGATGATTTAGCGATTATTGAAAAGTCGGCAAACATTTCAGGTAACTAAATATTCGGATGTAAATAAATTAAAATCGTGCTAATGTAATGCAAATGAATTACAACAGGAGTTTGCCATGAAAACCGCTACCATCCCTGCCTTACGTGTAGAACCAAAGTTGCGACAAGCCGCAGAAAGCGTGCTTGCCGATAATGAGACGCTTTCTAGTTTTGTAGAAGAATCGCTCCGCGCGAATATCGAAAAGCGCTTACATAACCAAGCTTTTATCGCGCGCGGGTTAGCCTCTCGCGATGAAGCTAAACGTACAAGAGAGTATTACTCAGCAGAAAGTGTGCTGGCAGAGTTAGATGATATGCTCGATGGAAAAGCCGATTGATTTACCAAATTAGATTTACCCGTCAGTCAAGAGAAGACCTTAAACGTCTTTATTTATTTTTGTATAAGCATGACAAAATTAGTGCCAAGCACGCACGCGATAATATTTATAAAGCAATTGATGCGCTGAGAATTTTTCCGTTTACTTGCAGAAAAATTCAGCCAGAAAATCCATTTTTGCGCGAATTGATTATTCCGTTTGGTGGTAACGGTTACGTTGCTTTGTTTGAAATAGAAGAAAATAATATGGTCACTATATTGGCGGTGCGCCATCAGCGTGAAGACGATTATCTATAATTATGAATGCAAATAATGTTCACGCCTGATCTGCCTCTTTGGTGTGAAAGTCGGCTTGCTGACATACACCAAGATTACAAGCTAGTCACTTAAACCTAACGACAACTAGGATGATTTATCGCCCATTGCGCATAAAAATTACAATGTGTTATATTGTACACATTGTAATGTTAGGAGTTAATCATGAGCACAACAGTTACGTTAAGATTAGACGATGTAGTTAAAGACAAGCTGGAGAAATTGGCTGAATCCACGCACCGTAGCCGTTCTTTTTTAGCAGCAGAAGCAATTAAAGCTTATGTAGATAGCAATGAATGGCAGATAAATGAAATTCACGCATCCATTCAAGAAGCTGATGCAGGTGATTTTGCTAGCGATGCAGAGGTAAAAGCCGTCTTTACAAAATGGAAAGCAAAATAAGCGGCATGCAAATTGTTTGGCTAAAAAAGGCTTTGCTTAATTTAGATGAAATTGCTGAATATATTGCACACGATAATCCTGCAATGGCAATTAAGGTTGTCGAAACAATAGAATCACAAGTTAATTTATTGCTGACCCAGCCAGCAATTGGACGTTCTGGCAGGGTGTTGGGTACGCGCGAATTAGTCATCACAAATATGCCTTATTTAGTACCTTATCGTATTAAAAATAATACAGTTGAGATTTTGCGTGTATTCCACACTTCACGCAGACCGCCAACAAATTGGTAATTAAAGAAAACTAACAATGACACTAAGCGACTATATCAGCATCGTCAATCAGCGTTTTCAGGCTGGCAACGCCACCGAACACAGCTACCGAGGCGATTTACAGCAGCTTTTGCAAACTTTGTTGCCCGATGTGGCCATCACCAATGAACCCAAACGCATTGAATGCGGTGCGCCAGATTATATTTTAAGTCGCAAAGACATACCGCTTGGCTATATTGAGGCAAAAGATGTTGGTGTAGAGCTTGGGCATAAATCGCACAAAGCGCAGTTTGATCGCTACAAGGCCGCGCTAGATAACTTAATTATTACCGATTATTTGCAGTTTCATTTTTACAAGCAAGGCCAATTGGTCGCCAGTTGCGCGATTGGCGAAGTTTTAAATGGCAAAATATTCGCCAACTCACAAAACTTTGATACTTTTACCAGCCTTATTCAAAACTTTGCGCTAACCGTATCGCAAAGTATTAAATCGCCTGTTAAGTTAGCGCAAATGATGGCGGCAAAAGCTAAGCTAATGGCGGATGTGATTGATAAAGCCTTAAACGAAGACAAAGCCAACAACACGCAAAGTGAGCTTTATAACCAATACGAGGCGTTTAAAACGGTTTTAATTCACGATATTAGTCATGCCGAATTTGCCGATATTTACGCACAAACTATTGCGTATGGCATGTTTGCGGCGCGTTATCACGACCCAACTTTACCCACTTTTACGCGGCACGAAGCCGCTACCTTAATACCGCAAAGTAACCCGTTTTTGCGCCAGCTATTTCGCACCATTGCGGGTTATAACTTAGATGATAATGATGGCAAACGCTTGCTTTGGATTGTGGAAGAGTTGGTGCAAATTTTTCTCGCCACCGATGTTGCCAGCATTATGCGC
>JANMNC010000086.1:0-42038 GCA_031373695.1 Methylotenera sp.
AAGCACGCGCACCGAATTACTTGATAGATTTCGTGCCCATGGTAACGCCGTATTAGTTGGCTCACAAAGCTTTTGGGAAGGCGTCGATGTGCGCGGCGAAGCATTAAGCGTGGTAATTATCGACAAACTGCCATTCGCCCCACCCGATGACCCCGTGTTGTCAGCGCGTATTGATAAATTGACAGCAGATGGCAAGAATGCATTTATGGAATATCAGCTTCCATATTCCGTCATCACGCTTAAACAAGGCGCAGGGCGGTTAATACGTGATGAAACAGATAGGGGTGTGCTAGTGATTTGCGACCCGCGCTTAATCACCAAACCTTATGGTAAGCGTATCTGGCAGAGTTTGCCGCCGTTTAAGCGGACGAAAGAGTTGGCGGATGTGCAGGCGTTTTTTGAGCAGTAATGATTGACGCCTTTTAGTTACTAGTCTGCCTCAGTGATTGACAACTATTTAGGCTTATGGAAAGATTTCATTTAATATAAAAAATAAATAGAGAATTGCTTTGATAAAAACAAAAAAAACTTTATACGCAGTTTTGGAAGTTAAAACTAATGCGAGCTCTAATGAAATAGTCCTTGCTTACGAAAGCCTAATCCAAAACCTTGAAAAGAAGAGGAATATAATAGGATTAGATGAGACCCAAATTCAAAAAAAAGCCATAGTCATGGCTTATGAGATACTTTCTAACCAGGCTAGCAGAGACGCCTACGATGCAAAACTGTTTGCGATAAAAAGTACGCCTGAAAATGCCCAGAAAATTGAGGTCAATGTTGCCATCAACGAAAATGGGCGATCTCCCTTAAGACGGGTATTGGCCGTAATTGCTGGTGTGATGGTTATATGGCTTGCGATGCAACTAATTTATGGATTTATTGTTTACCGAGCAAACAATGGTGAAATAGCAACTGTTAATCAACATGATGAAAAGATGAAGATTAGACAATATTATCAAGAGTATGGCGTTTGGCTGAAAAGTGGTGAAGAGGTAGATATGCGCCTCGCCGAAGAAAGAAAAAATGAGAGAGAAGGCTACAAAAAACAAAGTGAAGAGCGCAAAAAAGAGTACGAAAAACGTGAGCGAGACAGAAAATACCAAGATTGGTTAGATGAAGGTAGGCGAACAGGTGATGAAATAGATAGGCAAGCACGACAATTAGAGCAGCAGGCTCAAAGTGATTTAGAGCGTAAAAAAGAGCTGGAAGAAAACGAAAAACGTATCAAAGCAGAGGCTGAACGTAACCGAATTAATAATGAAAGAATTAAGCTAGGCTTGCCACCATTAGCTAACGTTTCTGGCGATAGTGATTGAGTGTTGGCCTATTGGTTAGTCAAAAGCGCATCTGCATGATTATGAATCAAGTTGAGCAACGATTTTAATCCCTGAAACTGAATATAAACTCATAGCTATACATACACATAGGGTCTGTGACCAAGCGTAAATAAAGTGTCTTCTGCGATTAATTCGAGCTCATAGACAATCCAAATTTAAATATGTACAATATAACGTACATATCAGTCGGGTGCTAAAAATGGACGCAATAACTTACACAGCTGCACGTGCACAGCTTGCTAGCAATATGAATCGCGTTTGCCAAAACCACGAGCCGCTGATTATTACGCGTAATCGCGAGCAATCGGTGGTGATGCTTTCTCTTGAAGATTACCAAGCATTAGAAGAAACGGCGTATTTACTGCGCAGCCCAAATAATGCTAAACGCTTGATGGATGCAGTGATTGAGCTGAATGCGGGTAAAGGCACAGAAAGAACGCTCATTGAAGAGAAACAGCCAGAATGAGGTTAATTTTTGCCGAGCCAGCTTGGCAAGATTATTTGTATTGGCAAACGCAAGATAAGCAAATACTTAAGCGCATCAATCAGCTTATTCAGGAAATCATGCGTGAGCCATTTTCTGGCATCGGTAAGCCTGAACCGCTCAAGCATGCGTTAAGCGGCTATTGGTCGCGCCGCATTAATGATGAGCATCGTATTGTTTATAAGATTGAAAACGATGCGCTGCAAATTGCCCAATTGCGTTATCACTACTAATGTTGACCATTCCCGAGTCTGAATATGAACTCACCGCCATCCGCGCGCAAGGGGCAGGTGGGCAGAATGTGAATAAGGTTTCTAGCGCGATTCATCTGCGTTTTGATATTGTGGCCAGCAGTTTGAGCGATTGGTTGAAAGAAAAGTTAATTAATAGCAAAGATAATCGCATTACCGATGAGGGCGTGCTGATTTTAAAAGCGCAGCAATTTCGCACGCAAGAGGCGAATAAAAAGGATGCGATTAAGCGTTTGCATGAGGTTGTAAATACAGCAAACCAAGTAAAGCCAACGCGCTATGCCACTCGGCCTAGTTACGGCGCTAAGCAGCGGCGCTTAGAAGGCAAAACAATCCGTGGGCAGGTTAAGCAATTACGTGGCAAAATAGCGTCTGATTAATTTTGCTGTTATTGCGGGCTTAGTGCGCAATCTTGCTCACTTATACTAGATGCTGAATCAAGTTTGGCATGATAGTTTAACTTGTTGAATAATATGAATTTACTGGCACTAGATACCTCTACCGAATTTTTATCGCTGGCATTAACTATTGGCGATAAAACATTCACACATTATCAACACACTGGTGCAGCTGCATCGCAATTGGTATTACCGCAAATTCAAGCCTTGTTAAATTCGGCAAATATTCAGTTGAATGATTTAGATGGCATTGCATTTGGCGCAGGGCCCGGCGCTTTTACGGGCGTGCGCATTGCTTGCGGGGTGGCGCAGGGCTTGGGTTTTGGTGCCAATTTGCCAGTGGTGGGCATTAATACTTTATTAGCGGTGGCACAAGCCAGCGGTGCACATAAAGTGATTGTTTGCCAAGATGCACGCATGGGCGAAATTTACCATGCAAGCTTTGAAAAAGTTAACAGCGAGTGGCAAGAAACCAGTGAGACCAAAGTGTGCAAGCCAGAGGCCGCACCTGTATTGGCTTGCGGGGCATCGCCAATAAGTAAGCAACAAAAACAGTGGCTGGGCGTGGGCAGTGGCTGGGCAATATATGGTGAAGTTTTGCGCAATATATACGCAGAGTATTTGCTAGATACGATGCCAACTATTACACCGATGGCCACCGCTATTTTGCAACTTGCCCAACCCATATTTGCGGCAGGATTGGCTAAGCCAGCGCATGAAGCCATGCCAATTTATATACGTAATCGTGTGGCATTAACAACACTCGAGCGTGCTGCAGGTTTACGATTATGAGCGCCATGCTTGACCAAGAAAGCAGCCTAAAACAAGCGTATCAATTACGGCCCATGCAAATGGACGATTTAGATGCCATTATGCTGATTGAACCGACCATTTATTCTCACCCATGGACGCGTGGAAATTTTAGCGACTCGCTCAACTCTGGCTACAGCGCTTGGGTTTTATTATCCAATCAAAACATCATAGGTTACGCGTTATTAATGCGGGTGCTAGATGAAGCGCATTTGCTTAATTTAAGCGTTGCTAAGCATTATCAAAAACAAGGCTTGGGCCGTTATTTGTTGCAACATATGCTGCATATTGCCGAAAATTACAAAGCCGCTCACATGTTTTTAGAGGTGCGTCCAAGCAATATCTCGGCGATTGCATTATACGAAAACATGGGCTTTAGTGAGATGGCGGTGCGCCGTGGTTATTACCCTGCAGATCCAACAACACATAAAGCCGGCCGCGAAGATGCGGTTTTAATGGGGTTAGCTTTATGATCAAACTTATTACAATGTTACGCAAAGATGCGCTATGTATGATAACTAGCAAAGATTCTAAATGATTACACGTGAAGACATTATGCGTGAATTAGAGCTTTTGCCAGTGTGGCAATTGCGTGCGCCAGTATTATTAATCGAGCAACCAGCCGAAAAAAATCCAGTCGAGTTAGATACTAAGATTGAGACTACTATTGAAGTCTCAGCACAAGCGAATATTGAAGCCCCAGTTGAGGCTGACGCCAACGTTACAAGCTATGAAATAATAGTTTCAGATGACAATAAGTGGGCCTTTATATGCGCTGAGAACCCCTATTTACATGCCTCGCAGGGCAGTCTTTTTAACAATATTTTACTGGCACTTCACATTAATAAAACGCACACTATACAAGCGCAAGATTTAACCAATATTGGTGTTGGTGTGGTCGTGGTAATGGGCGAATTTGCGGCGCAATCGATTCTTAAAACCGATGCAACATTAGAAACCTTGCGTGGCAAAACACATGTATTGCACGATATGCCATTAATAGTAACGTATCACCCGCAAGACTTATTGCTGCATTTACCATACAAAGCCAAAACATGGGATGATTTATGTAGTGCATTAAGCAGTTTAAAAGCTTGAAATTTTAAGGTATTGAAATTACAAGCTTTGGCCTTATTTAACTAGTGTATTCACAATAAAATAAAGGAGTTACAGCATGCAAACTTTTTGGAAAAAACTATTACCGCTAGCGTTATTGCTAAGTCTTTCTGGCTGCGGTTACAACGCGTTTCAAAGCTTAGATGAAGAGGCCAAAGCGAGCTGGGCAGAAGTGCTTAACCAATATCAACGCCGCGCCGATTTAGTGCCCAACTTGGTAGAAACGGTAAAAGGTTATGCCGCGCACGAGCAAGAAGTGCTGACAGACGTAGCTAACGCCCGTAGCAAAGTGGGCAGCATGCAAGTAACGCCAGAATTGTTAAATGACCCAGAAGCCTTTGCTAAATTTCAGGCAGCGCAAGGCCAGTTAACAGGTGCGTTATCTCGCTTAATGGCAGTGGCTGAGAATTATCCAAATTTGAAAGCAGACCAAGGCTTTAGAGATTTGCAAGCGCAATTAGAAGGCACAGAAAACCGTGTTACCGTCGCGCGTAATCGTTATATTGAAACGATTAAAGAATTCAATATTGCGGTGCGTAGCTTTCCTAACAACTTAACTGCCATGATGTTTGGCTACAAAACTAAACCATCATTTACGGTTGAAAACGAAAAAGCCATTTCAGTAACGCCAAAGGTTGATTTTGGCGGCGATAAAAAATAAACAAATAAGTAAATAGTTAAGAACATCGTGTTTTTTAAACTAAAAGCGAGCTTGTATGCGCTATGTGTGATGCTGCTATTGGCAACCAACATGGCGCATGCAGAGCTAGTGGCTATTCCCAATTTAAAAACGCGCGTTACCGATTTAACTCAAACTTTATCTGCCGAGCAGCAAGGCCATTTAGAAGCAAAATTGGCTGCTTTTGAGCAGAAAAAAGGTAGCCAAATTGCTGTATTTATTTTGCCCAGCACACAGCCAGAAGATATTGCACAATATGCCATAAGAGTGGCAGAACAATGGAAAATTGGCCGCGAAAAAGTTGATGACGGGTTAATAGTATTAATAGCCAAAGATGATCGAAAAATACGCATTGAAGTTGGTTATGGTTTAGAAGGTGCAATCCCCGATTTAACTGCTAAGCGCGTTATTAACGAAATTATTAGCCCAAAATTTAAGCAAGGTGATTATTTTGGTGGGCTAGATGCAGGGCTAGATAAATTAATTGGTTTGGTAGATGGTGAACCGCTGCCAGCACCCGGTAGCGCGGCTGCAAGCGGTAAAGATTTATTTGAGTTATTGCCGCTATTTTTTATAGGTGCATTTGTTGGCGGCATGATATTGCGTGGCATGTTTGGCACTTTTTTTGGCAGCACATTAAACGGTGGGCTTATTGGCGCACTGGTTTGGATTTTTGGTGCAGCGCTTGGTACGGTTGCCTTAGTGGCTATATTTGCGTTTATATTTACATTAGCCATGGGTGGGCGCGGTATCAATGGTTATGGTGGCATGCCCATGGGTGGCGGTGGCTGGAGCGGCGGCGGCAACTCGAACAGTTGGGGCGGTGGAGGCGGCGGAGATTTTGGCGGCGGCGGCGCCTCGGGTGACTGGTAATGAGTGACTAAACTATTATGAAACGTAAAAATCCCATTATTCGCTTTTTTAGGCACCTAGTTAGCGGCACTTGGCAAGTGCACGGTCATTTTTCTGACAGTGCTTTGCGCAATATCGAGCAAGCGATCAAAGCCAGCGAAGCGATGCACGAAGGGGAGATTCGCTTTGTGGTAGAGGCTGGCTTGCACCCAATAGAAATTTTGTACAAAAAAACACCCAAAAAACGGGCGCTAGAGTTGTTTGGGCGCTTTAATGTGTGGGATACAGAGCGCAATACTGGTGTACTCATTTACCTACTTTTAGCCGATCGCGATGTTGAGATTGTGGCCGACAGAGGTATTCATCAACATGTTGGCTCAGAGGCGTGGGAGGTAATTTGCCACGCTATGGAGCTAAAATTCAGGCATGCTGAGTTTGAGGCGGGTGTGTTGCAAGGTATTGCTGATATTGGTGCGTGCTTGCAAAAACACTATCCCACAAACACGTCAGCTAGCCAGCCTGCAAAGCGTAATAAGAAGAATGAAATTCCTGACTCGCCTATTATTTTGTAGCCTGTTTTTTATTGCCAATGCACAGGCCGATATAAAAGATATATCGCGTATTTATCATGGCGCCACTAGTTTAAATGCTTTTGAAATTTGCCAAGGTGGTGGCTGTGCAGAGGTTTCTCAGTTAAATTTAAGTCAAGCCGAATGGCAGCCAATCAGCCAGATATTTTCAAGCAAAGCCCAAAATGCCAGCCAAGAACGTGCGCAAATAGCCAAAGCCATTGGCGCTTTAGAAAGTGTTGTGGGTGTAAAAATTGGCACAACAAGCGATCGTGCAGGCACCTTTGATAACTCAAATTATCAAGGCCAGCTTGATTGCAATGACGAAGCCATTAACACCACCACCTATATGCGGCTACTCAAACAAAATGGTCTAATGCAGCATCACGAGATTGAAGACACCCGCACCAGAAATTTCTTTTTTACAGGCTGGCCGCACACCACTGCGGTTATTCACGATATTAAAACAGGTGAGCGATATGCGGTTGATAGCTGGTTTTACGATAATGGCGCACCGGCAGTCATTGTGCCTTTTGCTGAGTGGAAAGCGAATTATGAGCCAGCCGATAGCCCAATTGGCAAATCACGTGGCACAGCAATAAAATAAACGGGCACAATAAAGCGTTGAAATGCAAAAAACAATGCTCTGCAAGCCGCATAGATGCTACCTCGCAGGCCATGCAATTTAAGTGGCTAAAAGCGTTTGCTGACTAACTCCACGTTTCAAGCTAAAATTACGTTTTATTTTGGCTAGAGCTTTTATGCGCGCATCACAATTTTTTATTGCCACCCAAAAAGAGGCCCCTATTGATGCCGAGCTAATTTCGCACAAGTTGATGATTCGCGCAGGTTTAATTAAAAAACTGGGTAGTGGCTTATATAGCTGGATGCCGCTGGGTTTGCGGGTATTGCGCAAAGTTGAAAATATTGTGCGCGATGAAATGAATAAAGCGGGTGCGCTAGAATTACTAATGCCAGCCGTGCAGCCCAAAGAGTTGTGGGATGAAACGGGTCGTTGGGCCGTGTTTGGTCCGCAGATGTTAAAAATTAAAGACCGCCACGAGCGCGATTTTTGTTTTGGCCCGACGCATGAAGAGGTGATTACCGATATTGTGCGACGTGAGATTAATAGTTATAAACAATTACCGCTTAATTTTTACCAAATTCAAACTAAATTTCGTGATGAAATTCGCCCACGTTTTGGTGTGATGCGTGCGCGCGAATTTATGATGAAAGATGCGTATTCATTTCATACCAATTTTGCATCGCTAGAGCAAACTTATGCGCAAATGCACCAAGCTTACAGCAATGTGTTTACGCGCTTAGGCCTAAAATTTCGTGCAGTAAAAGCCGATTCTGGCGCCATTGGTGGCGATGGCTCGCAAGAGTTTCATGTGCTGGCAGATAGTGGCGAAGATGGCTTGGCCTATTGTGAAAATTCTGATTATGCAGCCAATGTAGAGCTTGCAGAAGCATTGCCAGAAGGCAATATCCGCGCGGCTTCTAGCAATGTCATTTGTGATGTTGAAACACCCAAACAAACCACTTGTAATGATGTAGCAAAGTTGCTGGGCACAGGTGTTGACCGTACGGTTAAATCAATCGCCCTGATGGTAAAAGCAGATGACGCAGCGGAGCGATTTTATTTAGCGCTACTGCGTGGCGACCATAGTTTAAACGAAGTGAAGCTGGCCAAATTAGCTGGCATGAATGATTTTAGGTTTGCAACCGAAGAAGAAATACGCGCCAACCTTAATTGCCCGCCTGGCTTTATTGGGCCTGTGAACGTTGGCGCAAATGTCACGGTGATTGCAGATAAATCAGTGGCTATTATGAGTGATTTTGTGTGTGGCGCTAATAAGCCAAAATACCATTTAAATAACGTTAATTTTGGTCGTGATTTGCCAGAACCTAGCTTGGTAGCCGATATTCGCAATGTGGTCGATGGCGATGCAAGCCCCGATGGTAAAGGCACATTAAGCTTGTGCCGCGGTATTGAAGTTGGCCATATTTTTCAATTGCGCACTAAATACGCACAAGCCATGAATGCAACGTATTTAGATGAAAATGGTCAATCTCAAGTGATGGAAATGGGCTGTTACGGCATTGGTGTTTCGCGCATTGTGGGCGCGGCTATAGAGCAGGGCAATGACGAAAAAGGTATTATTTTCCCATTAAGTATGGCGCCGTTTGCTGTGGTAATTTGCCCAATTGGCATGGATAAAAGTGAATTGGTGAAAAATACTGCGACGCAACTTTATGAAGATTGCAAAAAAGCGGGTATTGATGTGTTGTTTGACGACCGTAATGAGCGTCCAGGGGTCATGTTTGCAGAAAGTGATTTAATTGGTATTGCGCACAGAATTGTAGTGGGAGAGCGAGGTTTGGCAGAAGGCAATGTTGAATATAAAGCAAGAAATCAAACCGAAGCCAAGTCTGTTTTGGTGGCCGATGTACTAAGTCATCTCAATGGTCAATTAAGCGTTTAACGAGCATGCTGCAAAAATTATTATTGTTGAGTTTGCTGTGTGTGGCATCAGTTTGTCACGCGGGCAATCAGCGTGAAGAGCCGCTTTCTAACTCAGTTAAAGCGTTGATGCAAAAATCTATTAGTGATTTAGGCTCGCCAAAATTAATGTTTGCCAGCGAAGTGGAAGGCCAAGAGTGGCTAGCCGATATGTCGCAGCGCTTAGCCAAACGCATGCCAGATCAACGTTACCGAGAAGATTTTTTAAGATCGGTACATTACGAGGCCACCCGCGCTGGGTTAGATCCACAGTTGGTAATGGGCTTAATTCAAGTTGAAAGCGCATTTAAAAAATATGCGGTATCTAGTGTGGGTGCCCGTGGCTACATGCAGGTTATGCCATTTTGGGTAAGAAGCATTGGCAGCCCAGATCAAAACTTATTTCATTTGCGCCTTAACTTACGCTATGGCTGCACCATTTTACGGCATTATTTAGATATAGAACGTGGCGATTTATATCGTGCATTAGGACGTTACAACGGAAGCCTAGGTAAGCCGCAATACCCTAATTTAGTGGTCGGGGCGTGGAATAAGCATTGGCAATATCCGCCTAAAAAGCTATAAAACCCTCAGAAAATCTATCAAATCTCGGCAAATTTAGCTGTAAGTCATTATAAATTTGCTTATAAACCTAAAAAATACTTGTCATTGTGACAAAAAAAAGTCTAGACTGCGCTTAGCTTAGAAATATTAGCTGGCAATGCAAGTCGTTAAAATCACATTGCCCGATCAATATCACTGGCTAGAGTTCTCAAAATATTATTTTTATAAAAAGCTTTACCAATAAATAGGGAGAAAAGTATGTCGAAGTTAACAGCATTGGCGTTAAGTATCGCAGTTTTAGGTGGCATTTGGGCATTTTTGGCTTTAGGGCCATTATCTGGTTATGTATTGGTTTGGGCAGGATTTATTGCTTGGGGCTGCTATTTTGCCTTGGGTGCAGATACTGCAGCGTTGCAAAAAACAATAGTTGGCATGATTTACGGTGCGGTAATTGCAGGTGTAGCTTTGGCTTTAGTGGGCGCTAATCCATTAGGTTTGCCAGGTGCCGCTGGCCCAGCAGTGTATATCGCTGTAACGGTTTTCTTGCTGGTAATTGTTGCTAATGTTAACTTGCTATCTGCTGTGCCTGCCAATGTTTATGGCTTTGCGGCAACTGCTGCCTATGCTTTACAGACAACTGGCGCTGGTAGCCCAACTGCAATGGATTTAACTAATCCGGTATTATTGGTCGCAATATCAACTGTGCTTGGTGCAGTTTTCGGCATGATTTCTGGCAAAGCTGCTGGTGCATTAGGCAAATAGCTGTAACTTGTTTTAAAAAAACCGCATTTAATATGCGGTTTTTTTACGTGCTGGTTATTTAACTACTTTGAATCCGTAATATGTACCAAATTCACCTTCACCTTCATGGTATACAAATAGCATTTCATTGGCGTAGCCCAGCCCGTTAAAGTGGTTTTGTGAGCGCAATTTCATTTCCTTTGGCAATTCACTTTTAGCCACAAACTTTCCTTTTAAATCAAATACTAACGCGGCTTTATGATCTACATCTAGCAGCACTAGTTCTTCCCCTTTAATGCCAGTAAAGGCTACGTAGTGGTCGCTAATATCGTCATGTAAAACGCCTGCTTTAGTAAAATCTAGTGCAATTTCCCCTATTTTTTCGCGAATTTTTGGGTCCACAATAAATACTTTATTGCCGCGCTCTTGCTTAGCAAAATAACGTTTATTTTCGGCGTCATAGCTTGGCATGGTGGCCGCATCACCAAAAGCTGGGTTAAATTGCATCACCTCATCCGATGTTTCTTTTAGCTCACCAGTTTCAGATAAATGCAGAGAGTAAATGCCAGTGTTAGGCGAAAAACCCACATCGCTAGATATATTATAGGTAATGGTTTCTAATTTGTCTGAATTAGGATTGTAATAAATCGAGCGATTATCGTAGCCAGCCTTGGCAGAATTAACATACTTCCCCGTTTCATCGTAAGCATGCACAAGTGACTTAGACGCCGCCGCTTCAAATTCGGAAGCCATCGGTGCTAAGCCGCCATCGGCAACGTAATAACGCTTTAAGCCAGGAATATAAGCCACGGTCATTGGGCGCGTGGTTGGTTTTTGGGTAAGGACGATTTTTATACCCAGCTCAGCAGCTGGTAATACTTGCGCTTGAGAGATGCTAGATAACATCAACGTGGTAGCTATTAATGCAGTATTTAACAAAGGTTTAATTAATTTCATTAGTGTTGATGCTTTCATATTTCAATGGTCAATATTGTTTTAAACGCACAAATAAGTATAAATGTTGACTTAGGTAATCTCTTAGCGTTCACTCGATGAATGGTCAGACTTTTCAATCAACATCGCATCGCCATAGCTAAAAAAACGATACTTTTGATTAATAGCATGTTGGTAAGCGTGCTTAATATGAGTAAATCCAGCAAACGCTGACACTAACATGAGCAAAGTACTTTTGGGTAAATGAAAATTTGTAATTAATTTATCCACCACTTTAAATGTGTAACCTGGCGTAATAAAAATATTAGTTTCATTATGGCCTGCTTGTAATTGGCCAGCTAAAGCCGCGCTTTCTAATGCGCGCAAGCTGGTGGTGCCTACGGCAATTACATTACTACCTTTTAACTTAGTTTCGTTAACCATAGAAACTGTTTCATCGGGTATGTAATAAATTTCACTGTGCATTTTGTGTTCATTAATATTATCAACACGCACAGGTTGAAAAGTACCAGCTCCTACATGCAAGGTAACGTAGGCTATGTTGATTCCTTTATCTTTTAATAAGTCCAGCATTGCCTTATCAAAATGTAAGCCAGCAGTTGGTGCAGCTACAGCACCAGCATTTTTAGCATATACCGTTTGATAGCGCTCCTCGTCGCCCGCTTCGGCGGCGTGACTTATATAGGGCGGTAAAGGTAAGGCGCCATATCTTTCTAGTAAATCTAATACTGCAACATCACCCAAAAACTCTAACTCAAATAAATCATCATTACGGCCAGTGACAATAGCATCGAAGGCATCGGCTAATTTTAGTTGGGCGCCTATTTTTGGTGCGCGAGAGGCGCGAACATGCGCTAATACTTGGCGATTGTTCAGCACCCTTTCAACCAACACTTCAACCGCGCCACCAGATTCTTTGTTGCCAAACAAACGTGCTTTAATTACACGAGTGTCGTTAAAAACCAACAAATCCCCAGCCATTAAAAAACTAGGCAAATCTGTAAATAGTTGATCATGTGGCTGATTTGAATTGGCGCATAGATACAGTAGCCTGCTTTCGTTGCGCTTATTGGTAGGGTGTTGAGCAATCAGTGAATCTGGTAAATAAAAGTCGAAATCTTGGGTTCGCATTGCGAAAAATCTTGCTATAATGTCGAAGCTGTAATTATACCTCAAGCCGGGATGGCGGAATTGGTAGACGCACGGGACTCAAAATCCCGCGTTGGCGACAACGTGGGGGTTCGATTCCCCCTCCCGGCACCAAATTGTAACAAATGTAACCAAAATGTAAGTTATTTCTTGAGAAGAGCACTTATTTGTGCTAATTTCGCAAAGTGTTTTGAATTACGCCAAAAATTACATGTCTACTGTTTTCAAAAATAAAATTGATAAAAGTTTGGTCTAGTATTAAAAGTTTAGGAATAGTGTTTTTATTTTCTTGATTCTTACAAGTGCTTGAAAACATTATTTAGTTATTAAATTATTCACGTTTAAGGTAGATTTAGTTATGAATAAAAAAGCTATTTTCTTTATCGGTTCGGCATTGTCATCTATTAGTAATTCTGCATCTGCAGCTTACGAGCTAAACTTAAAGCCCCCAGTTACTGAAATTGCCAGCCAAATTTATGATTTACACATGACAATTCTTTATGTGTGTATCGCTATTTTTGTAGTGGTATTCAGCATCATGTTTTACTCTATATATAAGCATCGCAAATCAGTCGGTCACAAAGCCGTTCAGTTTCATGAGCATCATATGCTTGAAGTGGTGTGGACTATTATTCCAGCACTTATCTTAGCGGGCATGGCCGTTCCTGCTACTAAAACCATTTTTGCGATGAAAGACACTACCGCTGCTGACATGACAGTTAAAGTAACTGGTTATCAGTGGAAATGGGAGTACGACTATATCGATAAAGATGTGCGCTTTATCAGCACGCTTTCAACCAGCCAAGATGAAATTGATAATAAATCTGAAAAAGGTGAAAACTACCTGCTAGAAGTTGATAACCCAATGGTGGTTCCAGTAGGTAAAAAAGTGAGAGTTTTACTGACTGCTAGCGATGTTATTCATGCATTTTGGGTGCCAGAATTTGGTATTAAACAAGATGCGATTCCTGGGTTTATTAAAGAAGTTTGGTTTAAGGTTGATCAGCCAGGTGTTTACAGAGGTCAGTGTGCCGAGCTTTGCGGCAAAGCGCATGGTTTTATGCCGATTGTTGTAGAAGCGGTAACTGAAGAAAAATACAACGCGTGGTTAGTGGCAAAGAATGAAGAGGCCAAAACAGCCGCCGCTGGTTCAGATAAAGAATGGACTAAAGATGACTTAGTTGCACAAGGTAAAATTGTGTACGAGAAAAACTGTGCAGTTTGTCATCAGGCAAATGGTGCAGGTCTTCCGCCAGCATTCCCAGCTATTACTGGTAGCAAAATCGCTCTCGGTCCAGTGTTTGGTTCAGATGGTAAGTACTTAAAAGATGGCCATATTGACCGCTTGTTAAATGGTAAAGGCATTATGCCAGCATGGAAAGCGATGCTAAACGATGTTGAGATCGCTTCAGTGATTACATATACGCGTCAGTCGTTAGGTAACGCAGCTACAGTAGATCCAGTAATTCAGCCGTCACAAATAAAAGCGTCACGCTAATTTTTAGTTATTTTTATTTTATTAAATTAAGTAAGTAAGTCTAAAGTTCTTAGGAGAATTTGATGAGTACAACTACTACAACACACCACGATGACCATGCCCATGGTGATCATGGTCATCCAACGGGGATAATGCGTTGGGTAACTTCAACAAACCATAAAGATATTGGCACCATGTATTTATGGTTTAGCTTGTTTATGTTTATGTTCGCTGGTGCGCTGGCTATGGGTATCCGTGCAGAGCTATTTCAGCCTGGTTTGCAATTAATTAAGCCTGAAATTTTTAATCAGCTAACTACTATGCATGGCTTAATAATGATTTTTGGCGCAATCATGCCTGCTTTTGTTGGTTTTGCTAACTGGCAAGTACCTTTAATGATTGGTGCTCCAGATATGGCTTTCCCTAGACTTAATAACATGAGTTTTTGGCTAATGATTCCGGCTGCAATTTTATTGCTTAGCTCGTTTTTTGTGCCTGGTGGAGCTGCTGCTGGTGGTTGGACAATGTATCCACCACTATCAATTCAAGGTGGTTTATCTACAGACATGAGCATTTTAGCGCTACATATTTTAGGTGTATCGTCTATTGTTGGTTCTATTAATATTATCACCACTATTTTTAACATGCGCGCGCCTGGCATGACTATGATGAAAATGCCAATGTTTGTATGGACTTGGTTAATCACTGCTTACTTGCTAATTGCTGCAATGCCAGTACTTGCAGGTGCATTAACAATGCTAATTACAGATCGTCATTTTGGTACGCATTTCTTTAATGCTGCTGGTGGTGGTGATCCAGTGTTGTTTCAGCACGTTTTCTGGTTCTTTGGTCACCCAGAAGTTTATATTATGATTTTGCCAGCATTTGGTATTCTTTCAACAATCATTCCAGCTTTCTCGCGCAAGCCTTTATTTGGTTATGCATCAATGGTGTACGCAACAGCAGCAATTGCAGTATTGTCGTTCGTTGTTTGGGCGCACCACATGTTTACAACGGGTATGCCAGTGGCTGGACAGTTATTCTTTATGTACAGCACAATGTTAATTTCAGTGCCTACAGGCGTTAAAGTGTTTAACTGGGTTGCAACAATGTGGAAAGGTTCTCTAACCTTTGAAACGCCTATGTTGTTCTCAATTGCAGTTGTGTTTTTATTCACTATCGGTGGCTTTAGCGGTTTAGTGCTTGCTATCCTTCCAGTAGATATTCAGTTACAAGACACCTATTATGTGGTTGCACACTTCCACTATGTATTGTTCTCAGGTGCGGCGATGGCTATTATGGGTGGTGTGTATTATTGGTTGCCCAAATGGACAGGCCATATGTATGATGAAAAATTAGGTAAAGTGCATTTCTGGATTACTACCATTGCATTTAACGTAACTTTCTTCCCAATGCACTTCACGGGTTTAGCTGGTATGCCACGTCGTATTCCAGATTACTCACAACAGTTCGCTGAATTCAATATGATTTCATCATACGGTGCATTTGCGTTAGGTTTAAGCCAAATATTGTTTATCTACATTGTGGTTAAATGTATTAAAGGTGGTGAAAAAGCTGGTGCAAAACCTTGGGATGGTGCAGAGGGTTTAGAGTGGACAGTTCCATCACCAGCACCTTTCCACACATTTGAAACTCCGCCAGTTGTGAAATAGGCTTTATAAAAATTATTATTAGGGAGCAACTATGAGTGAAAATACAAAAAATTATTACGTGCCAGCACCGTCTTTCTGGCCGTTTATAGCGTCTACAGCATTGTTTTTGATGGCAGGTGGCTTTGCCATGATGCTAAATAAAATAGCTACTGGTAAGCCTTTAATGATTGCAGGCGCGCTAATTTTTGCCTACTTGTTATTCGGTTGGTTTAGTGAGGTAATTAGAGAAAGCGTTGGTGGTTTGTTAAATAAGCAAGTCGACAAATCATTTCGCTGGGGTATGGGCTGGTTTATTTACTCTGAAGTGATGTTTTTTGCAGCTTTCTTTGGTGCGCTATTTTATATACGCAATGTTTCTTTGCCATGGTTAGGCGATGCTGAGTTATTGTGGCCTGGCTTCGCAGGCACATGGCCAAGTGCTGGCCCTGCCATTAAAGAAGCATTTACACCAATGGCTGCTTGGGGCTTACCTGCAATAAATACCCTGTTATTGCTAACATCGGGCGTAACCTTAACGTGGGCGCACTGGGGTTTAATGAAAAACAAACGTAACCAATTAATTATTGGCTTAGTTTTAACCATTGCGCTAGGTGTTATATTTTTGTTTTTACAAGCTATGGAATATCATGAAGCTGAGTTTACAATTAAAACTGGCGTTTATGGTGCGACGTTTTTCCTACTAACCGGCTTTCATGGTTTACATGTAACGATGGGTGCCATTATGCTAACCATTATTTTATTGCGTGTATTAAAAGGTCATTTTGATTCGCACAATCATTTTGCTTTTGAAGCGGTTGCTTGGTACTGGCATTTTGTAGATGTGGTTTGGTTATTTTTGTTTATATTTATATATTGGTTATAAAGTAAACTTAGTATTGGTGTAAACAACAAACGCCACAAGGCTTGCCTTGCGGCGTTTGTTTTGGTACTACTCGATAATGCCTAATATAAAATGTGATTATGTAGTAAGTAGTGTGGAACCTAAGTTTTCATCGTAAGTCAGATTTCAAAAGAGTAATAATCAATTGAAAGCGCATGCAAAGTGATTACGGCAGATTACCAGTTCATTTCAAAACCCCATCGCTCTTTGTGTGCAGAGAGCAGATTTACCTTATTTCTATTACTATCAATTATCCCAATTTTAATTGGTGTGAGTTTTACTTTACTTGGGTTGTGGATAATATTTCCGTTTATTGGGCTAGAATTGTTTGCACTTGCTTTTGCATTTTACTGCTTCAATTGCCATGATGATGACTATGAAAGCATCACTATTGAAGACAATAAGTTAATCGTTAAGAAGCATAGCTACAAACACACAACTCAGTTTGAATTGAATGCATGCTGGGTGCAAGTAATGATAATTAGAGCGCCAAATGGAAGTTTAAGATTATGTTTGCGTTCACAAGGCAAAGAAATACAATTTGGAAGCCACATGAATAGTCAGCAGTGTAGCGATTTAGCAGAGCAGCTAAAAAAGAGAATTGGCTCTGCATACGTGCATTAATATAATGTGGAATATCTTAATAACTAACTAGCGATTGAACTTTAATAGGAAAATAAATGAAATCAGATAAAGAAAAACTAAAACGTAAAAACTTAATACTTGCAAGTACGATGGGTGTGCTTGCAATAACGTTATATGTAGTTGCGATTTATTTTAACTAAAATTATAGATTTGATATGACAGAAACTACTCACAATAGGCAGGCGCTAAATAAAAAACTAGCTTGGCGACTCAGTTGGATTGTATTTGCTGGACTTGCATTTAGTTTTGCAGTTGCGCCTTTGTACGATGTAATGTGCAAAAAATTAGGTTTAAACGGCAAAGCTGATAGCATGGCTACTGCGTTTGATAAAACAATTGTGGTTGATAAAGACCGCTGGGTCACTGTTATATTTACTGGTAGTAGTATGCCGGGCTTGGGTTGGAATTTTTATCCGACTGCAACTAGCATGCGCGTGCACCCTGGTGAAATTAAGATGGCTACCTATATTGCTAAAAACAATGCGAAAGAAAACGTAGTCGGAGTAGCTGTGCCAAGTGTAACGCCAGAGCTAGCTGCCTTATATTTTAAAAAAATAGAATGTTTTTGTTTTAAGCAGCAAGGGCTAGATCCAGCTGAAAGTAAAGAAATGCCTTTAAGATTTTACGTAAGTCCAGATTTACCAAAAGATGTTAATACGGTGACCTTGTCTTATGCTTTTTATAATAGCTCACCGAAGGCTAATCAGGCAGGTTTAAATCAGGCGTTGAATAAACTAAATTGAATTAATTTTAAGCCGCAGAATTTTTAAACTGATGGACGGCCAATAACACCTGTGTAAAAGCCTAGCATTAAAAGTAAAAAAAGTACCAGAGATATTGAAATGCGCCAAGTTAGTGCCTTTACCACACGCTCGTTATTGCTGTCACCCTTCATTAAATAAAATAGTGCTGAAAACAAGCTAATTGCGATTACTATTAGGGTGATAACGATTAAAATTTTAACTAACATAATGTGCTTTAAATGAAATTTATCATAAAGTATGCGGCTTATTAAACTAGATTGCAACACAATGCTTAGTGTATTTATGGTGAGTAAAATATGCGATTTAAAAACAGAAATATATCGTAAATGAGAGTTACATTTCGGCCAAGTTTATTTATGACGCTAGCAGCGTTAGCAACTATTTTGTTATGTATTAAATTAGGATTTTGGCAATATAACAAAGCTGAATCAAAGCAAGCATTACAATTACAATTAAATTTAAGAATGGCAGAACCGCCTGTAGAGCTGCAAAGTGAGATAGTAGACTTAGAAAGTTGGCGTTATAAACGTGTAAAAGTAAAAGGCTTTTATGATGTTAAATATCAGGTGCTTTTAGATAACCAGGTAGAAAATACGGCTGTTGGCTACCATGTATTTACTCCCATGCAAATACAAGGCAGCAAATATTTTGTTTTAATTAATAGAGGTTGGATACAAGGTTCTGCAGATCGTAAAGTGCCAACAGTAAATGCGCCTGCAGGCTTGCAGGAGCTTGAGGGTGATATCGGATTGCCGCCAACTAAGTTTTTTACCTTGGAAGAGCCGCCCACAAACGATGGCAAGTGGCAGTCAGTATGGCAAAATATTGATATGCAACGTTACGCTAAATCTGTGGCGTTTAAGGTGCAGCCTTTTGTGGTGCGTATGGATGCGAATAGCAACGCAGGTGGCTTTGTTAGAAATTGGCCAATGCCAGGCGAGCGCGTTACTAAGCATTTGGGTTACGCTTATCAGTGGTTTGGGTTTGCATTAACCCTGTTTGTTATTTACATTGTGTTAAATATTAAGAAAGTTGAGCGTTAATTGATGTCAGATTCAAGCAATAAAAAGGGTGCTGGAAGAAAAGTATTATTATTACTAGCAGTTATATTTGTGCTGCCATTTACCGTTGCGGCTACCTTGCATATGCTAGATTTAAGGCCGACAGGTCACAGTTACGGTAGCTTGGTTAATCCACCAAAAAACTTAAAATTCACAAATTTACGAGCCAACAATGGCGCGGTAATTAAACCAGAACAATGGCTTAAAAAATGGAGCATAGTAACCGTAGACAATGCGGGCTGCCAAGCACCTTGCCAAGCGCAGGTTCAAGTAATCAAACAAGTACATACATCACTTGGTAAAGAATATAAGCGCATACAGCGCATATTAATAGTACCCGCAGATATGAATGAAGCTAATTTAACTGCGCTTAAAACAAAGAATCCAGAACTCAAAATAATCGCAAATAGCGACCTTGAAACTGCAGCACTCGCCAAACAATTTGCGCTTAATGGTGATTCGTCAGGCCAAATTTATTTAGTAGATCCGTTGGGTAATTTAATGATGTCATACAACAAAGATAATGACCCCAAAGGCTTACGCAGCGATTTAACACGTTTACTCAAAAACTCATGGGCAGGTTAATGTATGACTAATTTATTTAAACGACTCACTTTAATATCTGCAGTAATCGCCATTTGTGTTGTGGTACTAGGTGCGTATGTGCGGTTAACAGATGCAGGTCTTGGTTGCCCAGATTGGCCAGGTTGCTATGGCACGCTAACCGTTCCAGAAAGTGAGTCTGCGATTCAAAAGGCACAAACTATTTATCCTGAAAGTCCAGTAGAGACAGGTAAAGCGTGGAGGGAAATGATCCATCGGTATTTGGCTGGCGCACTTGGCTTAATGGTACTGGCTTTATTTGTGTTGGCCTGGAAATACAAAAAGCATATTAAAGTATCACCTTGGCTAACCACATTTTTATTGGCTCTAATTACATTTCAAGCCATGCTCGGCATGTGGACAGTAACTATGTTGTTAAAACCAGCGGTTGTAAGCTCTCATCTATTAGGTGGTATGACAACATTAGGGTTGTTGGTATGGATTTCTCATCGGCAGTGGGGGCAATACTCAAGCACGCTGGTGCAAACCAAAGGCATGCGTGCGCTGATACGCTTTTCACTGGTAGTTGTATTTATACAGATATTTTTAGGTGGCTGGACAAGCACTAATTATGCGGCTTTAGCGTGTACTGATTTTCCTACTTGTCATGGTGCTTGGATGCCAGAGATGGATTTTAAAGATGCGTTTCACATGGTGAGAGATTTAGGGCAAAGTGCAAGCGGTGGAAACTTAACGCTAGCATCACTGACTGCCATACAATGGACACATCGAGTAGGGGCACTGATAACGCTGATTTATTTAGGATTTTTAGCGCTAAATGGTTTAAAATACGCCCAATTTCAAAGGTTAAGTATCGCATTGGCCTTTGTTTTAATCGCACAAATTGTGCTGGGTATTGCCAACCTGATATTGCACCTGCCTTTAGTTTTAGCGGTTGCACATAATTTTGGTGCTGCTCTACTGGTTGTTATTTTAGTAATTTTTAACTCTAAAATAACGGGAGCCAGCATGGCTGCAAAGCCCAATTTGTAAACTTTAAATACTGGCATTTATGGATCAAAGTGAGTATCAATTGAACGCAACAACCCAGATAAATGGCTTTGGCGCTAGCGTTAAAAATTTCTTCGCTTTGTGTAAGCCGCGGGTTACTGCATTAATCGTGTTTACCGCTATGATAGGCATGTTTTTGGCAACGCCCAGCATGGTTCCGTTAGATATATTAATTGCCGCGACCGTTGGTATTGGTATGGCCTCAGGTGCAGCAGCTGCGTTTAACTGCTTAATTGAGCAAAGCATCGATGCTAAAATGGCACGTACCCGCGGCCGTCCGCTACCCACAGGCCAAGTCACTTCTAGCCAAACAGCTGTATTTGCGACAGTAACGGCATGCATTGGCCTAAGTATTTTATACTTTTTGGTAAACCCCCTCACTATGTGGCTAACACTTGCTACCTTTGTGGGTTACGCAGTTATTTACACCGTTTTTTTAAAGCCTGCTACACCGCTTAATATTGTTATTGGTGGTTTGTCAGGTGCAATGCCACCAGCTTTAGGTTGGGCTGCGGTAACAGGTACGGTATCTGCAGAGGCTTGGGTATTGGTACTGATTATTTTTGCTTGGACACCACCCCACTTTTGGGCACTAGCGCTGTACCGTCGTGAAGAATATGCTAAATCTGGCTTACCAATGTTGCCAGTAACGCATGGCGAAGAATATACAAGGCTACAAATTCTGTTGTACACCATTATTTTGGTAGCGGTTACTTTGCTGCCCTTTGCAATGGGTATGAGCGGATTAATTTATTTGGTTGGTGTGATGCTACTAAATGCTGGTTTTATGGCTTATGCAATTGGCCTATACCGTAAATACTCAGATGAACTAGCAAAAAGCATGTTTAAGTTTTCTATTCTGTATTTAACGCTTTTATTTGCTGTATTGCTAGTTGATCACTACTGGTTATTTAAGCTCTAACTCAAGCTACTTCTCCACAAACGCACGCTCGATTACATAGTCACCGGGCTCACCAATACGTAGCGATACTTTAAAACCTGTTTCATTTAGTAAAGTTTCTGTATCTACCAGCATCTGCGGGCTGCCGCAAATCATGGCGCGATCATGCGCGGGATTCAACGGTGGCAACCCAATATCAGCAAACAGTTTGCCAGAGTTAATAAGGTCGGTTAAACGACCTTGGTTTCGAAATTGCTCTCTGGTAACCGTTGGATAGTAAATGAGTTTGTTGCGTACTTCTTCACCAATAAATTCATTATTGGGTAGCTCTTTTTCTATGAAATCTGCATAAGCCAGTTCGCTAACGGTGCGAACACCATGTATGAGTATGACTTTTTCAAAACGATCATAAACTTCAATGTCTTGAATCAAGCTCATAAAGGGTGCTAAACCTGTGCCTGTAGATAAAAGATATAGATTTTTAGCGGGCTTTAAATCATGAATAACCAAAGTGCCTGTTGGTTTGCGACTCACCAATAGTTCGTCACCTACTTTTAAATGCTGTAGGCGTGAGGTAAGTGGTCCATTTGGTACTTTAATACTAAAAAACTCTAAATGTTCTTCGTAATTTGGGCTGGCAATACTATATGCGCGGGTGAGTGGGCGACCATCAACTTCAAGCCCAATCATCACAAACTGGCCATTTTCAAACCGCAAGCCAGGGTCACGAGTGGTTTTAAAACTAAACAAGTTGTCATTCCAATGTTTAACACTTAAAACACGTTCAGAACTATATTTACTCATTATTTATCTACTTTATTAATTTTTATGTTTATTAATCTTTGGTTAATTAATCAATTGTATATTTAATTATTGAATGGCTGCAGTAAGCGCTGGAATCACCTCAAATAAGTCAGCTACTAGCCCGTAATCGGCAACTTGAAAAATCGGCGCGTCAGGGTCTTGGTTAATGGCAACTACAATTTTGCTGTCTTTCATGCCATAAGTATGTTGCACCGCCCCAGATACGCCAACAGCGATATACAGTTCGGGTGCAACGACTATGCCCGTTTGCCCAACTTGCATATCATTTGGGGCATATCCAGCATCAACCGCTGCGCGTGTAGCGCCTAGTGCCGCACCTAGTTTAAATGCTAAGGGTGACAATATTTGCTCGAATTTTTCGGCACTGCCCAGCGATCTACCGCCAGAAACGACAACCTTAGCGCTATTTAGTGTTGGTCTATCAGATTGACTACGTACCTCACTTAACCAGCGCACTTTGCTAAAAGCGATAGGTGTTTCAATATTAACAATTTCAGTTTTACCGCCAAAATCAGCAGCACTAAAGCTGCTGCTATGTACAGTTAGTATTTGTAAAGCATCTGAGCTTTTAACTGTAGTAAGAATATTGCCAGCATAAATCGAGCGCACATAAGTATTGTCTGCTTTAATTTCTAATACATCTGAAATCATTGCCACATCTAATAGTGCAGCTAGGCGAGGTAAAACATTGCGACTAAACGATGAGTGAGCAGCCATAATTACCTGATAATCTTTAGCGATGGTGGCAAGCAAATTAGCGACATCCTCAGCCAGTGGATGAGCTAGGTGGGCTGCGTTAGCGTGAATAACGCGCTCAACACCACTGATAGATGCAACTTTTTGAGCAATAGCATTGGTGTTATTACCTGCGATAAGCACATGGATAGGCGTGTTCCAGAACTTTGCCGCAGTTACTGCTTGCAGTAATGAGGAGTTTAACTGGTGGCCGTCATGTTCGGCTAAAATCAAAATAGTCATATTTTTATTCCTTCGTGCAAACGTAATTTACTGAGAAGCTCATCAACACTGCCAACCCTTATGCCAACTTTTCTTGCCAGTGGCTCACTTACTTTTAATAGTTTAAGGCGAGGTGTTAAATCAACATCTAGCTCAGATGCTCGTATGGTTTGAATCGCCTTTTTTCTGGCCATCATTAAGTTTGGTAATTTAACAAAACGTGGCTCGTTTAAACGTAAATCAGCGGTGATTACGGCTGGCAAGCTTAAAACTAAAGTTTCAGTACCACCATCAACTTCGCGAGTCACGAATACTTCATCTGCTTCGACATGTAATGCTGACGCAAAGGTTGCTTGCGGATAGTCTAAAAGTGCAGCCAGCATTTGGCCAGTTTGCCCTGCGTCATCGTCAATCGCTTGCTTACCCAACATAATAATATTGGGCTGCTCAAGTAAGACAATTGCTTTTAACAGTTTAGCGACACCTAAAGCTTGTAAGTTTGCATCAGATTCTAATAAGATTGCACGATCTGCACCCATTGCTAATGCATGTCGCAGTACGTCTTGATTGGCTGATGTGCCAATTGATATAACTACAACTTCGCTAGCTATGCCTTTTTCTTTAAGTCTTAGTGCTTCTTCTATGGCGTTCTCATCAAATGGGTTGATTCCCATTTTGACACCATCTATATCCACGTCTGAACCATCTGGCCTAATGCGCACTTTAATGTTGTAATCCACAACCCGTTTTACGGCGACTAATATTTTCATGACAGCTTCCTTTGCAATTGCTGTGCATTATATAGAGGCGTACAATATATGTTAAGTGGATTATATTGATAATATATATCTATAAAACAGATATAAGACAAATATAAAAAGATGAAATATAAATAATGATAACGAGTAAATGAAATACAGCTTAAGACAACTTGAAATATTTGTAGCTATTAGCCGCACAGAGAGCGTAACGCGTGCGGCGGATGCGTTATCTTTGTCGCAGTCTGCCACCAGTACTGCATTGGGTGAGTTTGAGCGTCAATTCGACTTACAGCTTTTTGATCGCATTGGAAAGTCATTACGCATCAATGAAACAGGTCGGCAGCTTTTACCGCGTGCGGTAGAGTTGATAGATCGCGCACACGAGATTGAAGCATTACTACAAGGTCACGCTGGTTTTGGGCATATGAAGATAGGCGCGACGCTTACCGTAGGCAACTATTTAGCTACTATACTTGTTGCAAGATTTTTACGTGAACATCCCGAAAGTCGTATTCAGTTGCAGGTACATAACACCAGTACCATTGTGCAACAAATTGTGAATCATGAGATAGACCTTGGCCTGATTGAAGGTGATTGCCATCATCCAGATATTGAAGTTCAGCCTTGGATTGCTGATGAGCTGGTTGTTTTTAGTGCGCCAAGTCATCCATTAGCTAAATTTAATGAAATGTATAAACCCAATAAAACTTTATCTGCTAATTTATCGATAGAGCAGCTTTTGCAAGAACCATGGATATTGCGCGAAAAGGGCTCTGGTACGCGTGAAACTTTTGATCGGGCTTTCCATAAGCATCACGCAAAGTTAAATATTAGGCTTGAGCTTGAGCACACCGAAGCCATTAAGCGCGCTGTAGAATCGGGCCTTGGTATTGGTTGTATATCGCGTTTAGCACTGAAAGATGCTTTTCGGCGTGGTAGCTTAGTGCCATTAGTGGTGCCAGAGCTGAACTTAAGCCGATTTTTCTACTTCTTATGGCGTAAACAAAAATACCAAACTACAGGTATGCGCGAGTTTATTGCATTATGTGTTGAGATGACTGCAGGTGTTGAACGCAGTGATTTAGTTAATTTACCAGAAATTGCATAAAGGGCAGCAAGCAATGACAAATGTGCAACGTGATGTGATGAGTTACGATATTTTGATTGTAGGTGCTGGTCCATCAGGCCTTAGTGCTGCAATTAAACTCAAACAACTGGCTATAAATGCAAATCAAGAGATAAGCATTTGTGTGCTTGAGAAAGCTGCCGAAGTAGGCGCACACATACTATCTGGCGCAGTAATAGACCCAATTGCTTTAGATGAGCTTATGTCAGATTGGCGCGAAAAAGGTGCTCCGCTAAATACTGCTGTAAACAAAGATGAATTTCTATTGTTAAGTAAAACTAAGGCTTGGTCTGTTCCGCATTGGCTAATGCCGCCCTTGATGAGCAATAAAGGCAACTACATTGTTAGCCTTAGCGATGTGTGTAAATGGTTGGGTGAACAAGCAGAAAGTTTGGGCGTAGAGATATATGCAGGTTTTGCTGCACAAGAAATACTTTACGATGAGCACCAACAAGTAGCAGGCATTATTACGGGCGATATGGGACGAGATTCGCAAGGTGAACCAACTGCACAATTTACACTAGGCATTGAAATTAGAGCGCAATATACCTTAATAGCAGAAGGTGCGCGCGGGTCATTAACGCGTGAGTTAGAACAACGGTTTGATTTGCGAAGTGAGTCATCCCCACAAAAATATGGCTTAGGTTTTAAAGAAGTTTGGCGTATACCAGCCGAACAACATCAAGCTGGCTTGGTTCAGCATAGCTTGGGTTGGCCATTAGATGCGCATACTGGCGGCGGTTCTTTTGTTTATCACTATGGCGAGCAACTCGTTGCAGTGGGTTTCGTGGTGCACTTAGATTATGCCAATCCGCATTGTTCACCTTTTGATGAATTTCAGCGCTTTAAAACACACCCTAAAATGCAAGCCTTATTAAAAGGTGGTAAGCGCTTAAGTTATGGTGCTAGAGCTATTAGTGAGGGCGGTTTGCAATCTTGGCCGCAGTTAATTTTTCCTGGTGGGGCGCTTGTTGGTTGCTGCGCAGGCATGGTGAATGTGCCGCGCATAAAAGGTAGCCATAATGCTATGAAATCTGGCATGCTGGCTGCAGAAGCTGTATTTGAGGCACTCAATCAGCCACAGAGTGCTGCCCAGGTAAACCGGCCAAAACTATTGCATGCTTACTCAAAAGCGATGCGCGATTCATGGGTTTGGCGAGATTTAAACGCTGTGCGCAATATTAAGCCGCTATTAGCCATGTTTGGTAATTGGGGTGGCACATTAATTGGCGGCATTGAAATGTGGCTAGCAGCATTTGGCATAAGTTTACCGTGGACCTTGCAACACAGAAAAGCCGACCATCTCTGCACTAAGCCTGCAACTAAGATGCCTGTAATAGTTTACCCAAAGCCAGATGGTATTTATAGTTTTGATAAATTGAACTCAATTAATCTAAGTAATATTGCGCACGACGCTAATCAACCCTGTCACTTACGCTTGCTGGATAATACGGTACCAATCAAGATCAACCTTGCAGAATATGATGCGCCTGAGCAGCGCTATTGCCCAGCTGGGGTGTATGAGATTGTGAACAATAAAGACTTAACTTATCTGCAAATTAATGCTCAAAATTGCATACATTGTAAAACCTGTGATATTAAAGACCCAACCCAAAATATTGTTTGGGTGCCACCTGAAGGCGGCAGCGGGCCCAATTATTCTGGCATGTGATATAAGGCTTAACTTTAACGATTGTATTTTGGCTTGTTGCAGCTAGTTTGGTCTATGATACAAAATATAGTTAGTAAAAAATTTATTCAATGGAGAGGGGGTGCAGTATGAAAAAGCCTTATTACATCGATTTTCCTCAGGAGCCTTTTGAAGGCCAAGCGCATAAGTATCGCTGTGTGTACTGCAAAGAAGAAACCACGACTATTAACGGCAAGCTGGCAGGGCACCTAGCATCTTGTGAATATCGCTTAAAGTTAGAGCGGGCTGGGTATGAAGCGCTAGGCTGCTCTACCAAGCCGGCATCAACTGCTGCAGATGATTTTGATTGATTTTACAGCTGGCCTAAAGGCATCAACTTTTTAATTTTGGTGGTGCGCCCGGCGGGAGTCGAACCCACGACCTTTGGCTTCGGAAACCAACACTCTATCCAGCTGAGCTACGGGCGCAATCAATGGCGCATTATAGCAAGGTTGTTCTAATTTAAGATAAGTGAAATTACAGCTAATTTAGCGCAAAATCACCTAGGGGCTTTTAACTAAGCGCGTCTAAAGGTATAATTTTAATAGTAAATTTGAGTTAACTAATTTTTTAATGTTTAAGGATTAATAGTAATGGCAAATCACGATAATCATTCTTCAGGCGCTAATGTGGCTAAAAGTAAAGGCCCAGCAATTGTTGCTGCAATTGGTGCTGTTGGTGCCGTAGTATTATTGGTTTCACTCTTTATGCCGCAACCAGTTGCAGAAACAGCACCTGCAGCAGCAGAGCCTGTGCCAGTAGCGGCAAAAGTAGAAGAAAATATTGCGCCAGTAGCAGTTGTAGAAGTCGCTGAAGCAGCCGGTACTAAAGTAAGTTTAAGTGGTGAAGAGGTTGTTAAAAATGGTTGCGCTATGTGTCACGCCGCAGGTTTGATGAACGCACCAAAAATTGGTGATAAAGCGCAATGGGAGCCACGTATTGCACAAGGCTACGAAACCATTGTTAAACACGCAATTGAAGGTATTCGCACAATGCCAGCACGTGGTGGCAACGCAACTTTAACTGATATTGAAGTGGCTAGAGCGGTTGTAAACATGGCTAATGCATCTGGTGCTACTTTTGAAGAGCCAAAAGACGCTGCACCAGCTGAGGCAGCGCCAGCAGATGCTGCACCTGCAGAAGTTACGCCAGCAGGCTAATTTAAAGCTACAACTAAAAGCCGCTTAATTATTTAAGCGGCTTTTTTATGGATGGTGTTTATACCAGTTGATCTCATGAAAGTTAAACTTCATACCAGTAAAATGCCACAATAAAAGGTACACTTAAGCATGGCAACTTATGCAATAGGCGATATTCAAGGCTGTTATCATGCTTTTATGGCGTTAATAGCGCGCCTAAATTTTAATGAAAATGATGATAAATTGTGGTTGGTGGGCGACTTAATTAATCGGGGCACTGGCTCACTAGAGGTGTTGCGCTGGTGCTATCAGCATGATAAAAATGTTAAAGTTGTACTAGGTAATCACGATTTACACGCATTGGCTGTTGCACATCAGCTTAAGCGCGAGCATAAAAGCGATACTCTGCAAGCCTTATTACATGCGCCTGACAGGCATGCTCTTTTAATGTGGCTACGCAACCAGCCATTAATGCTTGTTGAAAACGATTGTAATAACAATAGTCATGTGATGGTGCATGCAGGTTTACTGCCGCAATGGACTATTAACCAAGCACGTGGCTATGCACAAGAAGTTGAAGCCGCATTGCAAGGCAAATATTATCTGGATTTTTTAGCCAATATGTATGGCAATTTGCCTAATGCTTGGCATGAAAATTTGACTGGAATGGATAGGCTGCGCGTCATTACCAACGCAATGACACGCATGCGTGTTTGCACGGTAACGGGCGAAATGGATTTTAATTTTAAAGGTGAATTAGCCGATGTGCCAGCTGGCTATATGGCTTGGTTTGACGCGCCTTATAGACAGTCTCAAACATTACCTATTATTTGTGGGCACTGGTCTGCATTAGGTTTGCAACAGCGTAACAATGTGACTAGCCTTGATACAGGCTGCTTATGGGGTGGGCAGTTAACAGCCATTTGCTTAGAAACACAGGCTGTAACGCAAGTTGATTGTGATGTGCGTGATAAAGCTAAGCAGCTAACTTAGCCACAATTGCATCGTAAGCAGCTTGGGTTAAGTAACGTCTATTTTGGCCTAGGGCTTGTATAGGGGCTAAAAAATGCAATTCAACAATTGGGTTTTTGATATTTAAAATAGCACTCATCGATTGCAGCATGGTCGTATCACCTGCATATGCCATATGGGTGTTAATGCTGCCATCACTATTAATGTAGCGTATTGCCACTGGCCAAACAACGGTTTTTGCCTCAATAGCAGCTTGTAATACGCTGCTTTTAAAAGGCAGTACTTGCTTGCCATCGGTGGTGGTACCCTCTGGGAAAAAGCATAAATTATCACCTGCCAATAAACTTGCGGTGACAGTTTCTACGATTTTCCCTGCCGTTTGTCGCTTGCTTCTATCAATAAATAAAGTGTTGGCTTTAGTTACCAAATAACCAAAAACTGGCCAGCTTTTTATGTCAGATTTTGCAATAAAGCGCAGCGCTATCAAGCTGTTGAGTGCATGAATATCTGACCATGAAACGTGATTGGCTACGAATAATACACCATGTATATTGGCTGTAGGCAACTCACCAATAGCATTTACTTTGATATGAAAGGCACGCAACAAACCAACGCACCACCACTTTATTAGCCTAAGTTTGGTATTTTTTTTTACAAACGGCAAAACAACTGCCGCTATTATTAAGCCAGTAATGGTGTGAATAACAATGCAAAATATTCGGTAGTAGCGCGTTAAAAAACTAGTTCGAAGCAAATTATTTTAAGAAATGCGATGCATATCTGCCGTTAATGTTTGATAACGGTAACATTACCAGCATATCTGCCGTATTGAAATAGGCATCCCACGCTGGTTCACCACAAATATACGCACCTAATCGTAAATAGCCTTTAATTAAAGGCGGGCAAACCACTTGCATTTCATTATTTAAGGCGCTTATTGGTAGCGGGTTGCGCGGGTAAACGCGGTATTCAGCAGGTGATAAATATTCGTCTTTAAGCTTGTGGTATAAGCTAGCAGCCATGTGGCCACCATCATTCATTGGCACACTGCCACAGCCAATCATGTATTCATAATTGTGTAATTGCATGTACTTAGCCAGGCCAGACCATAGCATGGTAATAGTGCCACCATTGCGATAATTTTGGTGTACGCAGGCTCGCCCAACTTCAACCGTACTTTTAAAAAGATGTGAGAGTCGGCTTAGGTCAAATTCGCCAGCAGAGTAATAGCCACCTGCCTCATTGGCTTTGTGAGGGCTCAATATTCGGTAGGTACCAATAACTTGGTTACTTGCACTTTCGCGCACTAATAAATGGTCGCAATAAGCGTCAAAGCCATCAATATCTAAGCCACCTGTGCCAGAAAGTTGTGCACCCATTTCTTCGGCAAATACTTTGTAGCGCAAACGCTGTGCTTCGGCTATTTCAGAGGGGTTTCGCGCAATGCTTATGGTTAAACGTTTTTGCGCGGCATCTTGACGTTGTATCTGTTGCTGAAACATAACATCTCTCCTTTAATTGCGAGAGATATTATGTTTTTAATGTGAAGTTTGCATGAAAGCGATGTGACTAAACTGTGACAACTACAAAATTAGCAATTTAAATTAAAGCCTAATTAAGCCTTTAATGGCTTACGCGTGAGGTCTCACTATTTTCAACAATACGTACTTTTTCACCTGGGTGAAATTGTTCGTCCGCCTCTTGCACAATGGCAACTAAGCCACCACCATCTAATTTAACCGTTATTTCTAAGGCGTCCTTACGTGTTGCAACCTCTTCAACAGCAGAGCCAGCAAGTGCACCAGCAACAGCCCCAATAACAGCCACTACTGCGCTACCACGGCCGTGCCCAACAGAGCCGCCCGCAATACCACCAATAGCGCCACCAGCAATTGTGCCGATAGGCGTTTTAGTGCCCTCTAATTTTACTAGGCGTACGCTTTCTACCACACCGGTTTTCACAGTTTGTACTTTGCGTGCATCATCACGCTTGTAAACGCTACCAGAGTTAGAGCTGGCACAAGCTGTTACTAAAACCGCTAAAGCCGCTACTAATATTAATTTGGGCAATTTCATTTTTAACTCCTAATGATTAGTTAATTTTTCTTCAATACTCACTTGAGCAACCAGCGCCTGCGCATAAACATTTTCAATGTCTTCGCGGCTAGGTTTGTGATTTTGGCCACCACGACTGGCAATTTTAATTGCGCCCATGGTTGAAGCTAATCTGCCACAGGTAGGCCAATCCCAACCTTGTGCAATGCCATACAGCAAACCCGCACGGTAAGCATCGCCACACCCTGTAGGGTCAACAATCTTATCGGCTTTAACGCATGGCACCTCAAAACGTTGACCATCGGCGTAAATATGAGAGCCGCTACCACCCAAGGTAACAATAAGTGCTTTTACCTTACTAGCCAGCTGCTCAAGCGTTAAGCCTGTTTTATCTTGTAGTATTTGTGCTTCATAATCGTTGACTGCCAAGTAGCTAGCCATTTCAATAAAATGCAGTAGTTCTTCGCCATTAAACATCGGCAAGCCTTGGCCTGGGTCAAACATAAAAGGAATGCCTGCCTCGAAACATTGTTTTGCATGTTGAAACATGCCATCGCGACCATCGGGTGCAATAATCGCCAGTGAAATATTGGCAGCATCATTGACACTATTTTGATGCGATTCAACCATCGCACCTGGGTGGAAAGCAGTAATTTGATTATCATCAATATCGGTTGTAATAAATGCTTGTGCAGTAAAGCTACCATCAATAAGTTTGATATGGCTTGTGCTTAAATCGTTACTGTTCAACCACTTAGTATAGTTTGCGAAGTCTTCACCCACCGTTGCCATAATCAGTGGTTTGCCTTGCAGTAACTGTAAATTATAAGCAATATTGCCAGCAGTACCACCAAATTCGCGACGCATTTCAGGCACATAAAAGGCCACACTTAAAGCATGAATTTTATCGGGCAGAATGTGATTTTTGAATTGATCTTGAAACACCATAATGGTGTCAAAAGCTAGCGAGCCGCAAATGAGGGTATTCATAATAAGGTTTTTTGATTAAAACGCTATTATCGCGATATTACTTAACAATCGCTAGTTACACGACAAGAAAAAAAGTTAAGACGTGAAAATTTGTTAAAACGAGGCTTTTATAGCGCCATCAATTAAGATTTTGGCGGTTTTTTTAGCGTATTTAATCGCGCCAGAGCCGCGCTTCATTTGCTCGGCCTGCACAGCACCTTCAAATAGTAGTGATAATTGAAGCGCTAATCCATCTGCATCTTTAATGTTGGCTTCGTTAGCTAATTTGCCAATAAATTGCCTAAATTCGCGCGATTGTTGGCTAGATAGCTGGTGAATAGGGTTTTCTTCATTGGGAAACTCAGCTGAGGCCTTAATAAAGCCAACGCCTATAAAGGCGGGTGAGTTCACCCATTCTTCTACATAATCAAACAAATGCTGAATTTTGTCGGCAGGTTTTTTGCTACCAGCGTTTAGCTTATCGTTTAACCAATTTTGGAAATCAGACTGACTCTTTTGCAAGACTTCTAAAATCAATGTTTCTTTTGTATGAAAATATTTATATAGCGTCATTTTAGTGGTGCCAGCTACTGCAACAATAGTATCCACACCAGTCGAGTTAATGCCTCTGGTGTGAAATAAATCAGTAGCAACTACTAGTATTCTGTCTTTTAAAACACTCATAACTTTAGTATAGCATGAGATTAATTGCTATTGTCAAATATACATACAGGTAATAATTGTTAAAAAATATAAACTAATTATTTCTGTAACTTATTAAATATATTAACTAATAATATTGTCATTTAAAAATATAAGCATATAATATATACAGAACGGTATAGTTATATCGTCATTATTTTTGGAGAATTATATGAATAAACTAATCAATTTTTCAGTTTTAGCATCTGCAATCATGTTAACTGCATGCGCAACTAGCGCTACAAAAACCACCGCAGCTAATTTGGCGGTTGAAGAAAAAGTAACCATTAATGCACCCGCTGATAAAGTGTGGGCTAAAGTTGGCAATTATGGCGATTTGGGCGCTTTTCACCCAGCAGTTGCAAAAACAGAAATAAAAAGCGGTACAAACAACACGGTAGGCGCAGTGCGTTTATTAACCTTGCAAGACGGCGGTACCGTTAACGAGACCTTGACTCAATACAATGCAGCTGGAATGACATACGCTTATGTAATTAACGAAAGCGTATTGCCAGTCAGTCATTACTCAGCAAAAATTATGGTAAAACCAATTAGCGCTAATGTGTCTGAAGTGGTTTGGAATGCTAATTTTGCCCGCAAAGATCCATCAGCAACGCCGGCTAAAGGCCAAGATGACGAAGCGGCTACAGGCACTATTCATGCAGTTTTCAAAGGCGGCTTAGATAATTTAAAGAAAATTACTGAGTAAGCAAACGACTAGCAACTAGTCGTTGTAAACAAAAAAGCCAAACTAGTAATTAGTTTGGCTTTTTTATTAGAAAAACTAGTGATTAAAAACTTATTTAGAGTTCGCCATTAGCATTGGTGTGTAGTTGCAACGCACTTTTTCTAGCAGCTGATGAACCAGTTTTTGGTCTGCTGGGTTTGTAGAAATTTGCCCCAGCACAATATTTTCAAAATATACTTTTTTGTATGAGTCAGGCAGCTGTAAAGCCTCAATTAGCTGACAATTGCCTTTGCGCATTTGATTAATCTGCGCGATTAGCGCTGCAGTATCCTCTGGGCTGGCATATGCAGGGCTGCTCACCGCTACAGGCAAAACATTAGCTTGTGCTGTTGCAAGCTGTTGATTTTTAGCTAAACCGAATGAGTTGAAATTAAACATAAACAAACTGCCAGCCACCACCAGCGCACCTAGAAAGCTTGCTGCGATGGCGTAGGCGGATGATTTTTCGATACGAAACTCGCGTTTAGTTTGCGCTGAGATTAAAGCGCTTGCAGCGCTTTTAGCATGACCTAAACTGCTGGCATTGCTTAAGTTGGCTTGATTTTCATTGCTTAGCTTTTCTTGCATGGCTGCAATAGCCATAAAATATAATTGGCTGGCTAACATCTCTGGCATAGCAGCACCCGCTTTGGCTGCCTCTAGCGTTAAAAAGTTTTGCAAGTTGTGGCTATCAGAATGCTTAATTAAATCTGTGCGCATTTGGTTGTTAATGCTAGGTGCTTCAAGCCAATCATCTAAAATATCAAATAAGCTCAGCATGCGGCCATGCGGTGTCTTGCTCGATTTTTCGAGCATCTTAATTAGCCAATTTGAATTTAAAATATCCACAATTAAATAACGCCTAAAAAGGTTTTACAACAACTAGAATAATAACAGCAAATAGCACGATTACTGGCACTTCGTTAAACCAGCGGAACCACACATGGCTGCGCGTATTGTTGCCTGTTTTTAAATCGCGCATTAATTTTCCGCAATAGGCGTGATAAATTACCAAGCCAGCAACTAATACCAGCTTGGCCTGCAGCCATACGCCAGTAATGCTCCAATCCATACCAAAGCCCAACCAAAGCCATAGACCAAAAACTAGTGCCAATATAGCTAATGGCAACATAAAGCGGTACAGTTTGTGTTCCATTAGTTCTAGTCGCTGTAAAGTGGCAGCATCGGTTACCATGGCGTGGTTTACAAACAGGCGTGGCAGGTAGAATAAACCTGCAAACCAGCTGGTTACAAAAATAATATGTAGCGCTTTGACCCACAACATTACATTAATTCTTTATCGAGTAATTGGCGCAATTTCACAAAATCTAGCTCACCAATAGTGCGTTGTAAGCGCTTACCTTGCTTATCAAAAATATAAGCGGTGGGGGTTAAATTTACGCCATCAAAAGCTTGGGTAATTTCGCCAAAGCCATCATGCATCACAGGAAACGGCAATGATTTTTGCTGTGTAAAGTTAAGCACTTGGGCTGGTGGATCGTAAGGCATAGCAACCGAAATCACCTCGAAACCCTTTGCTTTATAGGCAGTGTAGGTATTGATTAAATCTGGCATCTCTTTAATACAGCCAGGGCAGTCGGTCGCCCAAAAATTCACCAATACTACTTTACCTTTTAAATCAGCCATGTTGATTTTTTGACCAGCAATAGTGGTGAAAGTAACATTAGGTGCTGTTGATTTATTGGCTAGATTGAAACCCAAAAAGCCTAGTAAACCTATAATGGCAATTGGTATTAAACATTTTTTTAATGTAAGCATCATATAATTTTAACGTGTTTTTAGTAAAATAGTGTGCAATAAGCATAGAACGCTTCTAGTTATCGAGTGGTCTACTGCATGTTATAATCTTTCTTTAAATTTAGCCGAGTTTTTATCACCTAAATGAACGCACCTATTTCTGCCAAAATTCTTCAAGCTGAGCCAGTCCCAGCAACACGCCTGCGCGAAATTCCATACAACTACACTTCTTTCTCAGACCGCGAAATTGTGATTCGGTTTTTAGGTGAGAACAGCTGGGTAATTTTAAATGCGCTACGCGGTGAGCGTAAAACTGGCCGTAGCGCACGTATGTTGTTTGAAGTATTAGGCGATTTGTGGGTGGTTTCACGCAACCCCTATTTGCAAGATGATTTATTAGATAACCCAAAGCGGCGCAAAGCTTTAATTGACGCCCTGCATCATCGTATAGACGCCATTGATGAACGAAATGTAGGTGGTGCAGCAAACGATAACGTACAAAAATTAGTCGCTGCTGCTAAGAAAGCTGTTGAAAAATTTGCTGATGATTTTCGTCAAACTTACGATTTACGCAAGAAAGCTTTAAATCTTTATACCAAAATCACGCGTAAAGATAACGTACAGTTTGATGGTTTAGCCCGAGTTTCTCATGTGACAGACGCTACCGATTGGCGCGTAGAGTATCCGTTTGTGGTGTTGAATCCTGATACTGAAATGGAAATTGCCGCATTGGTTAGAGCCAGTATTGAGTTAGGTTTAACCGTGATTCCGCGCGGTGGCGGTACGGGTTATACTGGTGGCGCCATTCCATTAACACCATTATCTGTGGTGATTAATACCGAGAAGCTAGATCAACACACGGGTGTTCAAATGCGCACGCTGCCTGGTGTAGCGCGTCAAGTGGCCACTATTGAATGTGGTGCAGGTGTGGTGACGCGCCGCGCCATGGAAGCCGCAACTGAGGCAGGATTAGAGTTTGCGTGCGACCCAACTAGTGCGGATGCTAGCTGTATTGGCGGTAACGTGGCAGTTAATGCAGGTGGTAAAAAAGCTGTATTGTGGGGCACAGCGCTTGATAACTTAGCTTCATATCGCATGGTAACGCCAGATGCCACCTGGTTAGAAGTAGAGCGGCTAGACCATAACCTAGGAAAAATTCACGATATTGCATTAGCGCGTTTTAAATTAACACGTTTTGATATTGATATGAAAACCCAGCTGGGTGAACCTGAAATTATTGAAATTCCTGGCCCTAGCTTTAGAAAAGTAGGTTTAGGTAAAGATGTAACTGATAAGTTTTTAAGCGGCCTGCCAGGCATTCAAAAAGAAGGTTGCGATGGCTTAATTACTAGCGCTACCTTTATTTTGCATCGCATGCCCAAGCACGTGCGCACCATTGCCTTAGAGTTTTTTGGCAATGTGTCACACGCCGTACCCGCGATTGTAGAAATTAAAGATTATCTCGACGCCACTGCGAAAAATAATCCAGCCGTGATTATGGCTGGTTTAGAGCACATGGATGAGCGCTACATTAAAGCGGTTGGTTATGCTACTAAAGCGGCGCGCCAACAGCGCCCTAAAATGGTATTAATTGCAGATATTGCTAGTGATGATGAAAATGCGGTGGGCGAAGCAGCGTCAAAAGTAGTGCGCATTTGTAATGCATTAAATGGCGAGGGCTTTATTGCTGTTTCGGCCGAAGCGCGTAAAAAATTCTGGCTAGACAGAGCGCGGACTGCAGCCATTGCACGCCATACAAATGCTTTTAAAATCAACGAAGATGTGGTGATTCCATTGCCACGTTTAGGCGATTATTCTGATGGTATCGAGCGCATTAATATTGAGCTTTCTATTCATAATAAATTGAAACTGCTTAATGCTCTGCAAACGTTTATTGCAGGTGATTTGCCATTGCAAGCGGATGAAGATGGCAATGCAGACCCTGAAGCAGTGCTGTTAAAACAAGCTGTTGCGCTTGATTTAATTAGCAGTTTGCGCAGCCGTTGGAGTTTAATATTAAATAACCTAGATGCGCCAGTCAGCGCCTTGGGTGATTTGGGTGCGCCCCACAGTCAATACGAAAACGTGTTTCGTGCCGTGCAATCTTACGATTTACGCATCTCTTGGAAACGTGAACTTAAACGTCCGATAGCTGAGATTTTTGCAGGCCGTGAGTATCAAAAAATATTAGCGCGTTGTGATGAGATTCATAAAGCAGTGCTTAAAAGCCGCGTATTTATTGCCTTGCACATGCATGCGGGTGATGGCAATGTGCACACCAATATACCTGTGAATTCAGACGATTACACCATGATGCAAGATGCGCATAGCGCAGTTGACCGTGTGATGGCGTTGGCCAAAAACCTAGATGGCGTAATTTCTGGCGAGCATGGTATTGGTATTACCAAAATGGAATACCTAGACCAAGCCACTATCGATACTTTTACCGCCTATAAAAATAAAGTGGACCCTAACGGCCACTTTAATAAAGGCAAATTGCTTAATGGCTCTGGCTTAGAAAACGCTTACACGCCAAGCTTTGGTTTGTTAGAGCAAGAATCTATTATTATGGAGCAATCGGCCATTGGAGAAATTGCAGATGACATAAGTGATTGTTTACGTTGCGGAAAATGTAAGCCAGTGTGTACCACGCACGTGCCACGTGCCAACTTACTATACAGCCCGCGTAATAAAATCTTAGCAACGTCTTTATTAATTGAAGCTTTTCTTTACGAAGAGCAAACGCGGCGCGGCATATCAATTAAGCATTTTGATGAGTTTAACGATGTGGCTGACCATTGTACGGTGTGCCATAAATGCTTAAACCCATGCCCAGTGGATATTGATTTTGGGGATGTGACGATTAAAATGCGTAATTTTTTACGCGAGCAAGGTAAAAAGCAATTTAATCCAGGTACCGCGGCAGGCATGTTGTTTTTAAACGCAAAAGACCCTGCAACCATTAAATTTTTACGTACCACCATGATAGGTTGGGGCTATAAAGCGCAAAATATTGCACACACCTTGGCCAAAAAGTTTGGTCTGCTTAAAGATAAAATTAGGCCACCAGCCACGGTAGGTAAGCCTGAGATTAAAGCGCAGGTGATTCATTTTATTAATCGCCCTATGCCTAAAAAAATGCCCACTAAAACGTCACGTGCGTTACTGGGTATTGAAGATGCGCACATGATTCCCGTTATCCGTAACCCACAAAAAGTTACAGAAGACAGTGAAGCAGTATTTTACTTTCCGGGTTGCGGTTCAGAACGTTTGTTTTCAAATGTAGGCTTAGCTACCCAAGCCATGTTGTACGAGGTGGGCGCCATTACTGTGTTGCCGCCTGGCTACTTGTGCTGTGGTTACCCGCAAACGTCTAGCGGTAATCATGACAAAGGCCAAGAAATTACCACCGATAACCGCGTGTTATTTCATCGCGTGGCCAATACACTAAACTACTTGGATATTAAAACGGTAATTGTTTCTTGCGGCACTTGTATGGACCAGCTGCAAAAATATGAATTTGAAAAAATATTCCCAGGTTGTAGGTTGCTGGATATTCATGAGTATTTGATGGAAAAAGACATGAAATTAAAAGGCATAACTGGCACAAAATATATGTATCACGACCCATGCCACAGCCCTATGAAAACCTATAAACCAATGGAGGTCACTAATAAATTGATGGGTACTGAAGTTGCACTAAATGACCGTTGCTGCGGCGAAAGCGGCACATTTGCTGCAGCCCGCCCAGATATTGCCACGCAGGTAAAAATGCGTAAGCAAGAAGAGTTAGAAAAAGGCATGGGTAAAATGGGCTTAACAGTAGGTAACCCTGAAGAAAAAGTTAAAATTCTGACTTCATGCCCAAGCTGCTTGCAGGGTTTAGCCCGCTATGGTGAAGATACAGGTATTGAAGCGGATTACATTGTGGTAGAAATGGCAAAGCATATTCTTGGTGATAATTGGATGCAAGAATATGTGGAGCGCGTGAATAACGGCGGCATTGAGAAGGTATTGTTATAGAAACCGAGTGTGAGGCTGACACATTAAGTTTGTGCAGTCTCACGTTTGCATAGTAAAAATCGGTGATTGTGTAGTTTAAACAATGCTTGCTAAAATATGCAGCATGAACAAGTTAGTTTTCACTGTGTTTGTTTTTATTCAATCTAGCTTGGCCTTTGCTGTAATCGAAGATGGCCACTGGCATGCTGGCATTGGTGACCCAACAACTTTGGGCTGGGTTATTGTTGCAGCTTATTTTCTGGCATCGGCAAGATGCATTTATAAAGCAGTTATTTCAAAAAAATTTGGTGGCAATTACCATTTTTGGATTTATCTAGCCGTTTTTTTACTACTACTAGGCATTAATAAACAGCTAGATTTACAGAGCTGGTTTACGCAGGTGATGAAAGATGCTGCCCAAAACCAAGGTTGGTATGCGCACAAAAAGCCGCTGCAGTTTGTATTTATTGCATTTTTAGGTGCGGGTATGCTAATTACTTTAATTGGGTTGCGGCTTTACTTAGCTAACGCTTGGCGCAACTATAAATTAACGTGGGTGGGCATCGTGTTGCTTTGCACCTTTGTTTTAATGCGTGCTGCGTCATTTAATCATGTTGATACCATTATTAATTACCAAGTTTTGGGTACCAGGTTAAATCTGATACTAGAAATCAGCGCAATTTTATTGATTGTTTTGGGTACTTTTTTTAATAAAAAATATTCAAACTTGCTTAACGCAGACACTATTTCAGTAAAAGATTATGTCAATATAGCTGCCGAAGGTGACATTGTTAAATGCCCGCAATGTGGTACACAGCCGCTAGCAAAAACAATTGATGGCAGAGTGTTTAAATGCAGATCTTGCAACTTTAATTACTCGGTGCGTTTAGTTGATAATTAACTCATTGCCCATCCTAAATCTACCGCCAATCTATCAAGCTTAACAAATTATCTAGCGTAAAATAGTGATATGAATTATTACCAAATTGCTAAGCCTTTTCTGTTTCAACTTGATGCCGAATTTGCGCATGATATCTCACTTAAAAGCTTGAAATTGGCTGAAAAAATAGGTGCTTTAAGACTGTATCCCAAGCCGCCAATTTGTATGCCACGGCAAGTAATGGGGTTAACTTTCCCCAATGCTGTTGGCTTGGCGGCAGGTTTAGATAAAAATGGCGCAGTGATTGATTGTATGACCGCATTGGGTTTTGGTTTTATTGAGGTTGGCACGGTGACGCCACGCCCCCAGCTAGGCAATACCAAGCCACGATTGTTTCGTGTGGCACAAGCACAAGGCGTGATTAACCGCTTTGGGTTTAATAATTTAGGTGTCGATAATTTAATCGAGAATGTAAAAGCAGCCAAATTTAAGGGCGGCATTTCCAATCAAATATTGGGTATTAACATTGGTAAAAACTTTGATACGCCCATTGAAAACGCTGTAGATGATTATTTAATTTGCATGCGAAAAGTTTACGCATACGCCAGCTATATTACCGTGAATATTTCGTCACCAAACACTAAAAATTTACGCGCACTACAAGAGAAAGAGGCTTTGTCTAGCTTGCTTGCTAGCTTGAAGTTAGAACAAACCAAGCTAGCCGAAAAGCATGGTAAATATGTACCAATTACGCTAAAAATCGCGCCAGATTTAGATAATAATCAAGTAATAGAAATTGCCGATTTACTGATGCAGCATCAAATAGATGGGGTGATTGCTACCAATACTACGTTAGCGCGCGATACGGTAAAAGGCATGAAAAATGCCCATGAAACAGGTGGCTTATCGGGTGAGCCCGTGCGTAATCAATCAACAATCGTTATTCAACAACTCTCAAAACAATTGCAGGGTGCACTGCCAATTATAGGTGTGGGCGGCATATTAAGTGGTGCGGATGCGGTAGAGAAAATTGCCGCAGGGGCGAGCTTGGTTCAAGTATATAGTGGGCTGATTTATAAAGGACCAAAGCTAGTGCACGAGATTTGTAATACCCTAGGTTAATGCTACCCATTCTATACTCTTACCGCCGCTGTCCTTATGCCATGCGTGCGCGGATGGCATTAAAACTTGCAGAAATTGAAGTAGAAATTCGTGAGATCTCACTGCGTGAAAAGCCTGCGCATATGCTGCAAGTTTCACCAAAAGGCACAGTGCCCGTACTGGTGCTGGCAGACGGTAGCGTGATTGATGAGAGCCTAGAAATTATGTACTGGGCTAGGGAGCAGGCGCCTCTCAAGCGCGAGGGTAAATTAGATGCCCTGCAGCCCAATATCCATGCGGCTTGCAGCGCGCTGATTTTAATGAATGATACCGAATTTAAGCAATCATTAGATCGTTATAAATACCCAGAGCGCAACTTGTGTGACAACTTAAAACCTACTCAGCAATATCGCCAGCAAGGTGAGGTATTTTTACAGCTGCTAGAAGGGTTGTTGCAAAAAAATACGTATCTACTTGAATCGACACCTAGCATGGCAGATATCGCCATCTTTCCATTTGTTAGACAATTTGCTGCGGTGGATAGCGTTTGGTTTGATACTGCACCATACCCAAAACTAAGAAGTTGGCTTAATGCATGGCTGAGTTCATTATTGTTTGAGAGTGTGATGAAAAAACAGCCAACTTATATTGAATAAGTCGGCTGATTTTAATTAAGTTAAAATTTAATCTGTGGTGGCTAATAGTGCGTCAGATGATTCTTTATCTTGGCTAAAAATCAATTGCACTTCATCTTTATCATTAATATCCACATGCACAGTGCCGCCGTTGGCTAATTTTCCAAACAGCAATTCATCGGCCAAAGCTTTACGAATCGTATCTTGAATCAGCCGCGCCATTGGGCGTGCGCCCATTTGCGGATCAAAACCTTTTTTACCTAAATAGGTTTTAAGCGCATCGCTAAACGTTACATCTACTTTTTTCTCATGCA
>JANMNC010000089.1:0-2355 GCA_031373695.1 Methylotenera sp.
TTGCGGCTCTTGCGGCAAATAACCAATTGTCATATTGGGCTGCCACTGCACTTCGCCCTCAAATTCTTTATCGGCATTGGCCATAATGCGCAATACAGTCGATTTACCCGAGCCGTTTAAACCCAGCAAACCAATTTTTGCACCTGGGAAAAAAGACAAAGAAATATCTTTGATGATTTGCCGTTTTGGCGGCACGATTTTGCTCACGCGGAGCATAGACATTACATATTGAGCCATGATGATTTTTAAACTTATCTTACAAACTAGAAAGAATGAAAGCTTAACAGAAAGTGGGCTTAACTGGTAAGCAAGGCAGGCACGTGTGTAGGTATAATGTGACAACTTTTAAAAGGTTGGCTTCATGGCAAACATTATTAAGGCGCACGATGGCGCTTAAATCTACCATCTACAAAATTGACCTGAACATAGCAGATATGGACAGGCAATATTACGCGCAGCACAACTTAACGCTGGCCAAACATCCATCAGAAACTGACGAGCGCGTGATGGTGCGGCTAATTGGCTTTGCGCTTTATGCAAACGAAGCGCTAATTTTTGGCAAAGGCTTAAGTGATGATGAAGAGCCAGACTTATGGCAAAAAGATTTAACTGGTGCGATTGAGCTATGGATGGATGTTGGCCTGCCAACTGAAAAAGACATACGCAAAGCCTGCGGCCGCTCTCGGCAAGTAGTGGTGGTGCTTTATGGCGGACGGATTGCCGATATGTGGTGGGACACAAACAGTAAAGGCTTGCTTAAACTAAACAACTTAACGGTAATTAACCTACCTGAAACACAAGAGCTGGCAAGCCTTGCAGCCAAAAGCATCAATATAGCTTGCACTATTCAAGATAGTGAAATTTTAGTGAGTAATGACGCAGGTAGCTTTACAATTACGCCTATGATTTTAAAACAACCTAATGCTTATTAAGCATGTCACACTTGTAAAGTGTAACTATACAGACTACAATTTAGCATGATTAAAAGTTTTCAGCACAAAGGGCTAGCGCTGTTTTATTCCACTGGCGTTAAATCAGGCATTCAGCCACATCATGCTACAAAACTTCAAATTCAACTCACGGCTTTAAGTGTTGCAGAATCAGCCGAAGACTTAAGAGCGCCCAGCGCTTGGCGATTACATGCACTTGGTGGCAATTTACAAGGCTATTGGTCACTCACGGTAAACGGCAACTGGCGACTGATATTTAAATTTGATAATGGCGATATAGAACTAGTCGATTACTTAGACTATCACTGATATTAAGAATGAAAGGATAACAAAATGGAAATGTACAACCCAGCCCACCCAGGTGAAATATTGCGCGAATACCTGCCAGTAGGCTTAAGCGTGACCGATGCCGCTAACCACCTTGGTATTACCCGAGTTGCATTGTCACGCATACTTAATTGCAAAGCTGGCATTAGTGCCGAAATGGATTTATTGTTAGCCGACGCACTGGGTACAACAGCTGGTTTTTGGTCAAAAATTCAAGTGCAATATGAAATTTATCAAGCCAAGCAAAAAGTAAGACGGCATATTGAGCGTTTTCCGGTAGCGGCTTAATTAAATGCCACTTTAATTAAACTTTACGAATTGACCCTACATACTGCGCCACCGTTGCGTCAGATGTGAGCAACGTAATACCCTCAACACTAGATTGCGCAATTAACATACGGTCAAATGGGTCTTTGTGGATAGGCGGCAAACTTTTAACATAAACAGCATGTTCGCTATTGATAGTTAATTCTGCATACCCGTTATCTAACAAACTGCGGCGCAACACACTTACATCCACCTGAAAATCAGCACGACCTAAGCCATTTTTAATGGTAATTTCCCAAATACTCGCCGCACTAAAAAATAGCTCGTTCTCCGAGCTTTCAATTAAACTGCGCGCGGTTTTTGATAACTGTGATGATTGTCCCGCCGCCCATAGCAATAAATGCGTATCTAGCAACAACTTCATTATTCTGCACCAAATAATTGCTCAATTTCACTATTACCCATTTGGTCAAAATCGTTAGGCACGCTAATTTGCCCAGCCATAAAGCCAATGCGTTTAAATTCACTCGCTTGCGGCGCATCAAGCCTAGTCACCTTCACTAAAGGCTTGCCAGCTTTAGCGATTATAAAAGAATCGCCTTTTACCGCTTGGTCTATCAGTTTAGATAATTGCGTTTTTGCTTCATGAATATTGACTGTGTGCATAATAATCTCAGTTAAACTAAGTTAAGTTGGTTTAGTTTAACTGGTTTAATTTGAAATGTAAATTATCAATCAATTATGTAGGGCGTAATACGCCGAAAGCGGCATTTTTCTGCGGCGCAATGCCTTACAGCTATTGCGCCCTACA
>JANMNC010000115.1:0-14028 GCA_031373695.1 Methylotenera sp.
GCAATTTCTTGCATACGCTCATTGCCAGCTGGCAAATTGGTAATCCATTTACTCATTACTACACCATACAGTACCGCTAAAATAGCGGCGGCAATGGTGATCATTATTGCAACTGACATGACTTCTCCCTATCTATTATTAATAAATCTGAAACGACATTAAAGTGCGAAAAAACAATGCTAACAAGTTGTAAAAAATGTAACTTTTTTGTAACAACCCGATGCATTATGGCACTAAATATGAGCATCGACAACCACTTAGATTTTAAATAGACATTTGAAAAAATAGGCGTTTTAAGCCCAATAGCTTTAAATATAGAAAGCAATCGATTTGATTTTTTTAGGGCTAGATTTAATAACAGAACACCGTTTTAAGTGGTATATGAGGCACTTATTTTAAGCCATATAAAAACGCACTATATTGAGCATTAAGCTACAAAAAATTAAACTTTGTTTGCTAGTGACTTCAATTGAACAGATAAAGCAGAGTCACCTAGATTTTCGGCTAAATTCTTTAGGCTATCAGCAGCATTTTTTGTAAGCTTGCGCGGCACTTTAACAGCGGGCTTTAAGGTAGATTTAACTTGCACTTTAACTACAATTGCAGTAACTTTACATTCCCTAAACGTAGCCTTAGTTTGCTGTAAATGTTGTAATTGGGTTAAAAGTTTAGTTTGAATTAACTTGATTTTACTGGCCACAATTGCGCTACTGGCGTAAATCGTTAATTGACCATTGATAATGCTGCCAACGAAGGTATGTTGGATGATTAACTGATCTGCCACGGTAGCCCAAAATTGCTGTAAAAGCTGATGTGACTGAGCTTTTTTAGCCAGCTGATTAAGTTGGTTGTGCGGATTAAACTGTGAATCACTGAATAAGGAATTGATTTTTTTCATGCTTGTATTGGCAACAGTAGTTTAGAGCACCCAAAGAAATCATACAAAAAGTAATGAATATTATCTTAGTTTCTAACAGAATGGCAAAAGCAAAAAGCTTGACGGCGCTTCAAGTTGGCCTATTGCTGGCTGCTTTAGTGTTGGTGCCTGTTTTATTGACTTTATTATTTATTACACCGCAAAGTAATATTAAAGAGCAAGGTGTAAAAGCTTTGCTGCCGCCACAAATTAGAAATTCTATTATTTCATCTCAAGTGCATTTAGATGCATATGCCAAAGAGCTGGGCGAGCTACAAGCGCGCATGATGCGGCTTGATGCACAAAACAAACGTTTGGCTAAATTAGCGGGTGAAAAAGATAATCAAGTCACCAATAAAAATAGTCTTAGGTCATTTAAGGGTTATGAAACGGCAAATGTGGGCGGGCCATTAGTAAGAGCAAGGCCAATGACCGAGCCAGACTTACAAGCCGCTATACAAGAGCTAACCGAGGCTGTTGATGCGCGTGACGATTATTTAAGTACCCTTGAAGCCAAAATTTTACAAAAAAGCGTACTAAAAGATATGCTACCAAATAGCAGCCCAGTAGAGGCAGCATTTAATTCATCAAGTTATGGCTGGCGCATAGACCCATTTAATGGCAATAAAGCGTTTCATGAGGGCTTGGATTTTACTGCTAATACGGGCACCCCCATTCGTGCGGCTGCGGATGGCATTGTGACGACTGCTGAACATAGCCCTGCTTATGGTAAAATTGTAAAAATTGAGCATGGTTCTGGTCTTGAAACACGTTATGCGCATGCTTCTAAATTGTTAGTAAAGCCGGGTGAGCGTGTGGTAAAAGGCCAAATAGTAGCTGAAGTTGGCAGTACAGGCCGTTCTACAGGCCCGCATTTGCATTACGAAATTAGGTTAAATGGTAACTCGTTAGACCCGCGCAAATATTTACAAAAATAAGTAACTGCGCCAGCAAAATTTAGTAGTAAAGTTTTATATAAGTTTTTAAATTAAGTTAAGTTTTTTATATTAAATTAACATTGAAATAAATAATAAAATCCCCAAATAAAGTAATCTTTTCATCTAATCTAATTATAGGTTTCCGCAATATGCGGAAAATCGGTGTCTTTTCATGTTATCCACGTTGTTTAGAAAATTTTTCGGTAGTCGTAACGATAGGCTTGTAAAACAATATGGCCAAAAAGTAAAAGAAATTAATGCCCTAGAGCCCACTATACAAGCGCTTTCTGACGATGCTTTACGTGCAAAAACTGAAGAGTTTAAACAGCGTTTTATTGCAGGTGAAACTTTAGAGCAAATATTGCCCGAAGCTTTTGCCGTGGTGCGTGAAGGCGGCGTGCGTGCGCTTGGCATGCGTCACTTTGATGTACAGCTAATAGGCGGCATGGTGCTTAACTCAGGCAAAATTGCCGAGATGCGTACGGGTGAAGGTAAAACTTTAGTGGCTACACTGCCTGTGTATTTGAACGCAATTGCAGGCAAAGGCGTGCATTTAGTAACGGTTAACGATTATTTAGCTAAGCGCGATGCTGAGTGGATGGGCAAGCTATATAACTTTTTGGGCTTAACCGTAGGCATAAATTTATCGCAAATGCCACATGATGCCAAACAAGAGGCTTACGCTGCTGACATTACATATGGTACCAATAACGAGTTTGGCTTTGATTACTTGCGCGACAACATGGTGTTTACCAAAAATGAGCGAGTGCAACGCAGTTTAAGTTATGCCTTGGTAGATGAAGTCGATTCGATTTTAATTGATGAGGCGCGTACGCCCTTGATTATTTCTGGCCAGGCGGAAAACAGCATTGATTTGTACAGCCAAATTAATGAGGTGGCTAAGCAATTGACACAGCAAACTATTGAAGATGGCGAAGGCGACTTTTGGGTAGACGAAAAAGCGCAAACAGTAACGATGAGTGAGGCAGGGCATGAACATGCCGAGGCTATTTTAGCGGCTTCTGGGCTAATGACTGAAAACTCTAGTTTGTACGAGGCATCAAATATTACGCTAGTGCATCATTTATATGCATCACTGCGCGCGCAAAATTTATTTAAAAAAGATCAGCATTATGTAGTTGAAAATAACGAAGTGGTAATTGTGGATGAGTTTTCTGGCCGCAAAATGCCTGGTCGTAGATGGTCTGATGGCTTGCATCAAGCGGTAGAAGCCAAGGAAGCGGTAGAGATTCAAAAAGAGAATCAGACGCTAGCTTCAATTACTTTCCAAAATTACTTCCGCATGTATCAAAAATTAAGCGGCATGACGGGCACAGCCGACACTGAAGCATACGAGTTTAACCAAATTTACGGCTTGGAAACGGTGGTTATTCCTACGCATCGCGATATGTTGCGTAAAGATGCGATGGATAAAGTGTATAGAACATCAGCCGAAAAATACAATGCGGTGATTGAGGATATTCGCGCTTGTCAGGCTATTGGCCAACCTGTTTTAGTAGGCACAACTTCGATTGAAAACTCAGAAATCATTTCAAATTTACTAACTAAAGTGAATTTGAAACATGAGGTATTAAACGCTAAACAGCATGAGCGCGAAGCGCATATTGTGGCGGAGGCTGGCCAGCCAGGTGCTATTACTATCGCCACCAACATGGCAGGTCGCGGTACCGACATTGTTTTGGGTGGCAATCCAGAAGCTAGTATCCATGCGGTTCGTAGCGATGCTAACTTAAGCGAATCAGATAAAGATATTAAAGCGGCAGCATTAAAAAGCGAGTGGCAACAACGCCATGATGCGGTTTTGGCTGCTGGAGGTTTGCATATTATTGGTACCGAGCGCCACGAATCGCGTCGTGTAGATAACCAATTGCGCGGCCGTTCTGGTCGTCAAGGTGACCCAGGTTCTAGCCGTTTTTATTTGGCCCTCGATGATCAATTATTGCGCATATTCTCGGGTGATAGAGTTGCTGCCATTATGGAGCGCCTAAAAATGCCAGAAGGCGAAGCGATTGAGCATGCAATGGTTTCGCGCGCGATTGAAAACGCACAGCGTAAGGTTGAAGGCCGTAACTTTGATATTCGTAAACAATTACTTGAGTTTGATGACGTATCGAATGACCAACGCAAAGTGATTTACGAGCAGCGTAATGAATTGCTAGAAGCCAACGATATTGGTGAAACTATTTCTGCAATGCGTAGCGATGTATTGTCTGCTATCTTTGCAACGCATATTCCACCAGGTAGTGTAGAGGAGCAATGGGATATTGCTGGTTTAGAAAAAAACTTAGTGGCAGAAACGGGAATTAATTTGCCATTACAAAAAATGCTTGAAGATAACCCAGACTTGCACGAGGAGACATTACGCGAGCGTATTTTTGAGGCAGCAGATCAATCATATGTTGATAAAGAAGCCCTAGCGAGTGCGGACACCATGCGCCAATTTGAGCGTGCCGTGATGTTACAAAGTATCGACAGTCATTGGCGTGAGCATTTAGCTGCACTTGACCATTTACGTCAAGGTATTCATTTGCGCTCTTATGCGCAAAAAAATCCAAAGCAAGAATACAAACGCGAGGCTTTTCAGCTGTTTGAGGGCTTGCTGAATACGGTAAAAAGTGAAGTGACTAAAATCACAATGCTGGTGCAAGTAAAAACACAGGATGATGTAGAAGCTGTTGAGAAACCAGCTGATGTGGCCAATGTGCAATATCAACATGCTGATTTTGATGAAAGTTTGGCCGGTGAAGCTTTGGCTAACGCTAACTTTAGCGAAGAAGAAATGGCACAAATGGCTGGTGGCGTACCGCTGGTGCGCGAGGGCGTTAAAGTAGGCCGTAATGACGCGTGCCCTTGCGGATCTGGCAAAAAATACAAGCAATGCCATGGTGCATTAACTAAATAGTTTTAAAATTAAGTGGTGCGCCAAACAGCTAACCGCTTTAAATAAAATGGCCCATTAATTATTTGGAACACAAAAGATGACAGATGCAGAAATTCAATCACCTTGTATTGGTGTGTGCAGCATGGATGATTTAACAGGCTTTTGCCAAGGCTGTTATCGTACTATTGACGAAATTAAAGGCTGGTGGGAAATGGATAAACACCAGCAAAAAGAAATTGTACATAAAGCCACACAGCGTGAAGCTGAGCTATTTGATTAATTAAGTTGTTTGATTAACCCAATTGTTTAAACTAAAAAGCCAGCAAAAGCTGGCTTTTTAGTTTGGGTAGAATTTTTAGCTTAGTTTGTGTTAATGCTACCAACAATGGCTTCTTGGTTAGCCAAATCAGCCATAATAGCCAACCCATATTTTAATATAACATCACAATCCACATCTTTAACCTCGCCTGCAAGCCCAATTAATACTTGCTTGCCAGCCATATTTTTTTTGTCGATTAAACATAATAGCTGAAAAGTCATTGGGTTTAATTCAATAAACTTAACTGCATAAGCAGCATTTCTATATACCAATAAATAGGTTTTCTCAACGCTATTGGGTTTAAAGCGTGTTGATATTTTATGCACAGGGAAATCATATTGCAGCAACATGTGAGCTGGCGCTAACACGGGGGTTTCATCAGCTAAATTAGTTACTACACTAAGTTTTGGCGATTCGGTTACTTGGCTGCTTACAGCTAATTCTACCCATTCGTAATGTGCTAACTGTTGTAAATAAATGGGTAAATCATCTTTTGTATTGATAAACTGCAAAAACTGTTGTGGAATTTCTCTAAAAATTGGGCTGTTAGCTGAATAATTTGCAACAAATTCACGTATTAATTTGCGCCAAGCGCGTGCGCCAATTGCTTTTTGGCAAACAGGAAAGCAAACCGAAACAGATTCAAATATATTGTTAAAAACCGCCTCGCGATAAACTGCCATTCGCTTTTCAACAACATTAGCAGGTTTTGGATGCAAGCTTGGGTTGCGAATATGCGCGGTGAATTCCAGCTGGTAACGCTGAAAATCTAACATGAAGCAGTGGCCTGCACGCCTTGCTGCATGAGGCCTGCAAGCTGATGGTTTGTAGTATTGTTAAGGCCTTGAATTTCTGCAATTTTATTCACTTCATGCATTAACACCGCTAGTGGTGGAATATTGCTGTCACGTTCTAACAGTGTAGGAAATGTGCCAAATAATTGATATGCGCTTTTAAGCAAATCCCACACAGGGTCAATTACATCCATGCCATGCGTATCGATGAGTAAATTAGGCGATTGTTGATAATGGCCTGCAATATGGCTATAAACAATACGCTCTTTAGGTAGTTGCCGTAAAAAATCATGCGCTGCCTGCATAGGGTCAGCGTGTTTACCTTGGCAAAAATTCACGCAGTTCACATAAATATTATTAATATCTAAATGCAAATCACAGTCAGCTTCTGCCAATACAGCATTTAAAAAAGTGATTTCACTCATGGTGGAAATAGGTGCAGCCGCATAAAAAGAGGCATTTTCTACCGCAATGCGCTGGCCTAAAATATCTTGTGTTTGTCTAATGCGTGCTGCCACATAGTGTACGGCTTCTTCGGTAAATGGAATGGGTAATAAATCATACAAATAGCCAGTTTTGCCTGCTTGAACATCGCTGCAATAGCTTAAGTGTTCTGTATAAAGTGGAATTTTATTAACGCTTAAAAACTGCTTAACTTGTTTGAGAAAGCTCGTATTGAGTGGGTCTGGGCCACCTAATGACAAACAAAGCCCGTGACAAACAATTGGATAACGCTCAACAAACCAAGCTAAATCAGCTTGCGCTTTGCCGCCTGCGCCTATCCAGTTTTCTGGGGCAATTTCGACAAAATTAATATTGGAGATGGAAGAATCGAGATAGGCAGCTTGGATTTGAGGTATGAGCTCACGCTTTAACCCCAAACCCGCGCCCTTGATATCAGATGATATTGACAATGCTTATAACAACGGCTGAAGCTAGCTTAGTGACCGCATTTGCCTTCGCCACATTTACCATCTTTAGCTTTTGCATCAACTTTTTTCATGTCTTTGTCTTTCATTTCTGCGCCACATTTACCTTCGCCACATTTGCCATCTTTGGCTTTAGCGTCAGTTTTGGTCATGTCTTTATCTTTCATTTCTGCGCCGCATTTACCTTCGCCACATTTACCATCTTTAGTTTTTCCTTCGTGATGATCTGCAACTTGATAGCCATTTGAAAGTGATTTAATTGCAAATGGGTTCTCAGCTGCGTTAACAGTAACTGTACCAATTGATAATACAAACGCGCTAGTTACGGCTAAAGCGATTACTTTTGATGATGATTTCATTTTTATTCCTTTTAAATTAACTATAAATTAAGGTTAGGCTAACTAGGTTAACCAACTTATTCAACCAACTTTGCGATGCGATTTTTGGCCGCTGCTGGCATTTCGATAGTGTTATCATTTTCGATAGAGTGTGCCATTAGTGTCATAGCAACGCGCATAGTTTGCAGTTGTTGACTAAAACGTTTGCAATATTTACAAATAAATAGATGCAGCTTTAAAGCAAAACGTTCACGCAAGGTTAACGGCCTATCTAGAGATGCAGAAATAAACTGGCTGGCTTGTTTACAAGTAAGCATGATTAACTTTTACACTCCTATCCAATTGATTTCTAAACATTTTCGTAATCCCATTCGGGCTCTATATAACATCACCCAAGCATTGGTCGTGGTGATATTAAGTTCCTTACAAATTTCTTCATTGTCAGTTTCGTGCACATCGCGCATCATAAAAAGGTTGGCTAACTTTGTTGGTAACTTCTCAATACAGCCTTGTAATACGCTTAAAAATTGTTTTTGCTCTAACGCGTCCTCAGGTATATCCCACTCCTGTGGTTTATCTATCCAGTGGCCAGCAGCATCAAAAAAGTCATCGGTGCTGTAGCTTTCAGATTCATCTATTAAATCTGAAACCACGGTTTCGCGATTATTTTTACGCATTAAATCAATAATTTTATGCTTTAAAATGCCTGTTAGCCAGGTTCTAGGCGCAGATTGCTCGGCAAAACTCGGGCTTTTAATCGCAGCTAGAAATGTTTCTTGAACCACATCTTCAGCTTGATGGGGATCTCGTAGCCTAGCCAGTGCAAAGCGGTATAAAAAATCGCCATGCTCATTTAACCAGTCATGCATGTTTGGTGTCGTCATTAATTGTATTCAATCATATTAGTGATTATTTTAGCCAATTTATGCTTATTATAACTGCGCTTTTTGTTGCAGTAGATTTAAATATTGCTGACTATCTAACGCACTATTATTGCGTTGAGCTTGCCAAATAGTTTCACCTAAACAGTCTAGTATATCGTGTTGGGCGTTGTGTTCAAATTGGTGTTCGTTTTGGTGCTTTAATTTTAGCGCTTCGTAAATACCAGCAATGCCAATTGGCTGGTTAATGCTAATTTGCTCAAGTATCGATAAATGTAAGCTCATGTGTAAAAATGGGTTGGTTTCGCCAAAATCAGGAAAGTATTCCTGATGCTTAAATTGTGCAGGAGCGTCTAAAACTGAATGATATTCAGGATGTAGCAACATAACACTTAGGCCAATTTTTTCTAAATCGGTTAGTAATTGTGATTGCTTATACTTCGACCAAGTATTAAAGAAAAACTCGCGCACTTCATCACGAGATGGATTAAATAAACTCATGATTTAATTGGACTTTTATCGCTGAATAAACCCAAAACAGCTGAGTATTGTAGTAGCTCATTTTTGCCATGTATTGGCGCAATTTCACCATTACCATAAAAGCCAATAATTGGCAGGTGCGGAAACAAGGCCTTAATAAGTACTAAATCTTGGTCTAAGCCATTATAAAAATAAGGCCCACGGCCTAAGCATGAAAACAATAGCGAGAATTGAGGTTCAGCATCCAATTGCCGTCTTAATACGCTAGCTGTTCTCACAATATCAATTTGCGCCGCATCAATATCGCGTATCGCCCAACTTAACCAGCTGCCAATTTGCATCGGTTTAGCAAGCGTTACCGATGCGTTTTCATCGTTGCCAGTAATCAGTGATGCCACGTTATAATCGCCACGTTCAATTTGTGCAGATTTGCCTGCATACACCGCCATTAGCTGATGATATGGCAAGGCTTCTGCAGACTTAGCATGTTTTTGCCAAGCAGATTTTAAGGTATTTAGCGCTGGTACATTGGCCATGCTAAGTAAGTCATGTCCGCTGCTGGCTGTTATTTTACGTGGGCTTGAAATAATCTTGAGGCCATGTGTGGCAGCAATCGCGCTATTGGTGTTGTTAAGTGCAAATTCGCAATAACCTTGGCTAGTGCCTTTGGCATTTTGCCATATTGAGAAAGGCCCATGCCCAATAGCATCGCCCGATACACCACCAAAACGCATCTGAGTGTTGTTTAAAGCACTGGCATTAAGCCACCGCGTATCGATGGCGTTTGGTGCTGTTAGCGTTAGTAATAGCGTGTTGCTTGGCTCTGTATTGCTAGGTTCTGCATCACTGGCTTCTGTAGAGTTAGGTTGCGAAAATACATTGTCAGAAAACACCATGGCGGCAGCCGCAGGGCTATCAATCACCCAATCTTCTTCGGTAAAAATACCCATTGCAGAACAGCCAATAATATTGGTACAACTGGCCGCTCTGGCCGCTGCTTTAATTGCCGATTGTGGGTCTGCTGCAAACTCTGAGGTTAAAAAAAGCAACACACAGGCTGGTGATGTAATACCTGCTTTGCTCATAGCCGATGCAACTGCTAGCGCAGCTAGCTCTGGTTTGGCTTTACTGCCAATGGCAAGACCTGTAGCGACTTTCACGCGGCTTCGCCCGTCACGCTGCTATTTATCAAGGCCTCACCAGCCATGCTATTTTTTATCAAAGCTTCACCGGCCATGCTATTTTTTGTCATGGCCTCACCGGCCATCAAATGCGGGTTGGGGATTATTTTTTGTTTATACTCACACAAATCGACAATACAGCATTCACCACATTTAGGGTTTCTAGCAGTGCAAGTATAGCGGCCATGTAATATCAATAAATGATGAGCATCACGCATAAACGCTTGGGGAATGGTTTTTAAATATTTTTGCTCTACCAGCAGCACATTTTTGCCAGTAGCTAATTTAATGCGATTGCCCAGCCTAAATAAATGCGTATCTACCGCAATAGTTGGCTGCCCAAATGCAGTGTTTAAAATCACATTGGCTGTTTTACGGCCTACACCAGGCAATGCCTCGAGAGCCGCTCTGGTATTGGGTACTAGAGCATCATGATAATTGATTAACATCTCGCAACAAGCAATCACATTTTTGGCTTTGGCATGATAAAGGCCTATAGTTTTAATATAGCGCTCTAGGCCTTCAATACCTAATTCGTAAATAGTTTGTGGTGTATTAGCCACTGCAAACAGTTTGCGCGTTGCAATATTAACGCCTTTATCAGTAGATTGTGCCGATAAAATAACCGCAATTAATAGCTCAAATGTGCTGTTATGTTCTAGCTCAGTAGTTGGCTGAGGAATCGCGATGGATAAACGCTTAAAAATCTCAAGTCGTTTTTCTGCGTTCATAATGAATAATTAATGCGCAGGCTTTAAAGCGCCGCCAGCAGCTGGCGTTGGTTTGGCTTTGCGGTTACCTGCCCAGTTGCGCGCTGCAATTAAACAGGCTAACCCTAAAAATGCACCAGGTGGCAAAATTGCCAATAAAAAGCCGTGGTAATCTGGAATCACTGTGAACACGTAAGGTTTAAAGCTAGCGCCAAAGGCTAAGTCTAGCCCAGAAAATAACGTACCTTTACCAAGCACTTCACGCAAACCGCCAAGCAAGCCCAGCACTAATGTCAGGCCTAGGCCCATCATAAAACCATCCCACATGGCAGGTGCTGGTGGGTTTTTAGCGGCAAATGATTCCACCCGCGCTAACACAATACAGTTCACCACAATAAGTGGTATAAAAATACCCAACACTTTATGCAAAGGCTCTGCAAAGCCATGGATGGCTAAATCGATTACCGTTACCAGTGCGGCGATAACTAAAATGAATACAGGCACGCGAATTTCTGAAGGTACGAATCTGCGTACTGGTGAAACAGCGCCATTTGAAGCTGCCATTACCAATGCGGTAGCAAGCCCAAGGCTTACGCCATTTACTACCGATGTGGTGACAGCTAGCGTTGGGCAAAGGCCAAGCAGTTGCACTACGCCAGTGTTTTGTTTCCATAAGCCGTTTACGGCAATATCTTTAAATTCACTCATTTTTTAACCTTTCAAACTGCTTACAACTCATGCCATTTAAACGTTCAATTTCTGCGTGCTAAAGTGCTTGGTTTATTAGTGCTTGGTTTTATAGTAATTAGCTTAGTATCGCTTAAGTTTAAATCTTAAATTAGTTTTTAAACAAAGTCGCTTTGTTCAGTTCAAAATACTGCAACGCTTTATGCACCGCTTTTACTACTGCGCGTGGTGTAATGGTTGCGCCCGCCATAAAGTCAAATTGGCCACCATCTTTTTTTACTTTCCATTTGTCTGCTGGCAATTGATTGCCGCCTACATTATTGAGTGACTCATTATCAAAAAGTTTAATCCAATTATCTTTAGCAATATCAATATAATCACCCAAACCTGGTGTTTCTTTGTGTGACAGTACACGCACACCACTTAAGCTGCCATCGGCGCGTATCGCAATCAATAGTTTTATATCGCCACTGTAACCATCGTGCGCAATGGCTTCTAAAATAATGGCGGCAGGCTCATTATTAATACGCGCGCGGTTGGCAATAGTGGTTTGGTTATTGCCTAATAAATCGCTTGGCGCAATGCTTATAGCATCTTTCAGTAAATCGTTATTGTGCATACTTTGCGGCACAATTTGTCTGAATAAAGCCAGCCGTGCTTTTGCCTCACTTTTTTCAATTGGCAACTTAGTGATTTGAAAAATATAGGCTAATAATGCGGTAAATACCATCGCAAATGCAATCAAAGTGATAGCGGTTTTGCTAGCATGTTTAATAATGGTGTCGGCCATCTCTATTTTTCATGTCCAAACACGCGCGGTTGCGTGTTCGAATCAATTAGTGGCACGCAAATGTTCATGAAAATAACGGCAAATGCTACACCATCTGGGTAGCCACCATAAACGCGTATTAAGTAAGTAATAATGGCAACACCAGCAGCAAAATAAAGCTTACCTTTTGGCGTAGTAGGGCCACTAACCGGGTCAGTAATAATAAAAAATGCGCACAACATACTGGCACCACTAAATAAATGAAACAAAGGCGATGCAGAATGTGTGGGATCAATAAGCCAAAATACACCAGAAATTAAGGCGAGTGCGGCTAAAAATGCAGTAGGTAAATGCCAAGATATAATTTTTTGTTGCAATAAATATAAGCCACCAAGCAAATAAGCCACGGTTACATATTCACCGCCTTTTGCGCCTAGCACACCAAATAATGGGGCTTGTGTGATGCTACTTACGTCGTGCTTTAAGGTTAGTTGTGTTTTTAAATAATCGAGCGGTGTGGCCGATGTAACGGCATCAATTTGCACACCTTGCGGCAAAAGTCCGCTAAAAATAAAGCTTAATTGGTCTGCAAAACTTAATTTACTTTGCGCTAATTCTAGTGCGGCAGGCCATTTAGTCATAATGGCAGGAAAAGAAATTAGCAGCACTGCATAGCCAATCATGGCAGGGTTAAATGGGTTGTAACCTAGGCCACCGTATAGTTGTTTTGAAACAACAATTGCAAATAAAGTACCCACCACAATTAACCACCAAGGTGCCAAAGGTGGTATGGCCAAAGCCAATAGCCATGCGGTTACCACAGCACTGTAATCCATTAAAAAAGGTTTAACAGCACGGTTTCTAACCTTTAGCATAACTGCTTCAGAAGCTAATGCAGTAGCGGTTGCTAAGGCAATAGTGACCAATACACCACCACCAAATATCCACACATAGGCAGTAATGCCAGGCACTAATGCCAGCAACACTTTAAACATAATGTTGCCAACCGATGGGGCGTTAGAGATGTGTGGAGAGCGATTCAAATTAATCCTTTTTATCTTCAACGTTTGCCGCTTGTTTAGCGAGATCTGCAGCTGCTTTTTGCGCTTTGGCGCGTGCAATTGCTGCGGCAATTAGGGCTTGTTTATCAGTGTCGGCACTCGGTTTTGCGGTGTTACTTTTTATAGCATTACTTTGTAGCCCAACTGCTTCACGTCTAGCATCAATTTCGTTGATTTCTTTTTTTACATTATCCGTTGCATCAGCTACATTTTTAGGCGCATTGCCAGCGGCTAACGCGGCTGCTTTTTGTGCCTTTGCACGCTCAATAGCGGCAGCGATTAAAGCTTTTTTTGCATCATCATCAGCTGGTTTAGTGGCTGCTTTGGCAACTGGTTTTTCTGGTGTTAATTGATTTTCAGGCGAGTTGCCATCTTGGGCTGGTAGCTTTTGCGCGGCTAGTTTTAACGCTTTCGCACGTTCAATGGCTGCTGTTATCGCGGCTTGTTTATCCATTATTTGGGCATCGCCAGCACCCGCATATGTATTGGCTTGCAGGGCAGTGCTTTTATCTTGTTCTAAGGCTTTTTTAGCGGCATCTTCTTTGCCAGCGGCTGCTCGCTCAGCATGTTTTTGCGCGCGCTCTAGTTTTTCTCGCTCAATACGAGCTAGTTTAAAATCGTTACGCTCACGCGCTAAATCAGCCGCTTCTTTGGCTTTATCTTGCGCGATTATTTCGCTTTTAGCGTATCGATAATATTGCACCAGCGGAATATCGCTTGGGCAAACGTAAGAACAAGCACCACATTCTATGCAATCGAACAGTTTGTAATCGTTGGCTTTTTCAAAATTATCGGCTTTGGCAAACCAGTACAATTCTTGCGGCTGCAAGCTTACGGGGCAGGCATCAGCGCAACGTGCGCAACGTATGCATGGCATTGCTGGTGGCGGTGGGGCAAATAAACTGGCCGAGGCAGCAATAATACAATTGGCGGCTTTGGTAATTGGCACATCATCGCTTGGCAAATCAAAGCCCATCATTGGGCCGCCCATAATAAAATGTGTTGTGTTGGTTTTAACGCCACCTGCAGCAGCCACTAAATGCAGCAGTGGCGTGCCAAACAATACCTCAAAATTTTGTGGCTGTTGCACATTGCCAGTCATTGACACAATGCGGCCAAGAGA
>JANMNC010000155.1:0-1825 GCA_031373695.1 Methylotenera sp.
GAGTTGCTGGCAGAAGTGTATATGGCGATGACGCGCGGCCAAGATAGTTTGTTGATGGATTTAGCTGTTACGCAACCAGATTTGACACAGCAAATCGTTGCAGGCCAAGTGGGCGATTTAAAAGTAGTAAAAGCAAACGAGACTGAACTGGCTGCGCATGAAGAGTATGTTAAAAGCTTGTTTAAAGCAGGCGCAAAAACTTGGTAGCGCGAATTGTAATTAATTAAAAATTGAATAACTAAAATTGAGTAAGGTTGAAAATGGATAATTGTATTATCGTCACTGGCGGTGCAGGTTTTATTGGCAGCAACTTTGCCAACGCTTGGATTAAGCTGGGATTAGGCAAGTTGATTAATTTAGACAAACTCACCTATGCGGGCAATTTAGCTAACTTAGCCGATGTCGAACAACATCCTGACCATATTTTTATTCAAGGCGACATTGGGGATAATGAATTGGTCGGTGCTTTACTTAAACAACATCGCCCACGCGCAATTATTAATTTTGCCGCAGAAAGTCATGTCGATCGCTCCATTCATGCACCAGGCGAGTTTATTCAAACCAATATTGTCGGTACATTTAATCTGCTTGAAGAGGTTCGTGCCTATTGGGGTAATTTAAGCGACATAGATAAAGCTAACTTTCGGTTTTTGCATGTGTCTACCGATGAGGTTTATGGCAGCTTAAGCGCGACAGACGACGCTTTTAAAGAGACTAAAGCTTACGAGCCGAATAGCCCGTATTCGGCCTCTAAAGCGGCTTCTGACCATTTAGTGCGTGCGTATCATCACACTTATCATATGCCAATGCTCACTACCAATTGTTCCAATAATTATGGTCCGTATCACTTTCCAGAAAAACTCATCCCACTGGTGATTCATAACGCGCTTGCTGGCAAGCCATTGCCTATTTATGGCAACGGACAGCAAATTCGCGACTGGTTGTATGTAGAGGATCACTGTAGTGCAATACGCCGCGTATTAGAAGTAGGCAAAGTAGGCGAGGTTTATAATGTTGGCGGCTGGAATGAGAAAGCCAATATTGATGTGGTAAAAACACTTTGCAGTATGTTGGATAGCGCAAAACCGCGCATAGATGGCAAATCTTACGCAGAGCAAATTACCTTTGTGCAAGATAGGCCAGGCCACGATGCGCGCTATGCGATTGATGCCAGCAAAATTGAGCGCGAACTAGGCTGGAAGCCAGCAGAAACGTTTGAAACGGGCATTCAAAAAACAGTGACTTGGTACTTGGCGCATCAAGATTGGGTGAACAATGTGACCAGTGGCGAATATAAAAACTGGGTAAACACAAATTACCAAGAACGAGGCGAGGAGCTAGCATAATGAAAGGTATTATTTTAGCAGGTGGCTCTGGCACGCGGCTTTACCCTGCAACGCAAGTGGTTTCTAAGCAATTGTTGCCTGTTTACGATAAGCCAATGATTTACTACCCATTATCTGCACTGATGTTGGCGGGCATTCGCGAGGTGTTGGTTATCTCTACACCGCAAGATACGCCGCGCTTTGCCGAGTTGCTGGGCGATGGCACGCAATGGGGTATGCGCATTGAGTACAAAGTGCAGCCTTCGCCCGATGGCTTGGCGCAAGCGTTTATCATTGGTGAAGATTTTATTGGAAAAGACCCATGTGCGCTGGTGCTAGGCGACAATATTTTTTATGGCCATGAGCTTGCTGAAATGGCACAAAAGGCAGCTAGTCAAGCCACTGGCGCGACGGTATTCGCTTACCCTGTGCATGACCCAGAGCGCTATGGCGTAGTAGAATTTAATGCGCAAGGTCAAGCGATAAGCTTGGAGGAGAAG
>JANMNC010000121.1:0-14065 GCA_031373695.1 Methylotenera sp.
TGCACATTGCGCACCGCTGCATTTGATTGGCTAATTTGCGCCATGAATAATGAATTATCTAGCTCTAGCAATATTTGGTCTTTTTTCACAGCATCGTTAAAGTCAACATAGAGCTTTTTAACAATGCCTGAAACCTGCGTACCCACGCTTACAATTGTTACTGGGTTTAGCGTACCGTTGGCAGATACCGTTTGCTCAATATCGCCTTGCGACACAGTATCTAAGCGGTATAAATCTTCAGGCTTGGCCTCATGGGTACGTTGATAATAGTAATAAGCGCCGCCAGCTAACACGATGACAATTAATAAGATGATAATTTTTTTGAGGTTTTTCATGGCTGTTTTTAGTGTCAATTAATGTTTAATTTGGCAAAGATTGAATCATGGCATTATCTAATGCGCCCATTGCTTGCGCTAACGTAGCTCTGGTAATGTTTGAGTTTAGCCCTGCTTGAATTTTTTGCTGGCGTGCACTGGCTAAGGCACTTTGCGCGTTTAAAGTATCAATAATATTGCCCACACCTGCTTTATAACGGCCCAAGGCTACGCGATATGATTCTTCTGCACTACTTACCAAGACTTGCGTTGCGGTAACAGACTCGTTGGCTGTGCGTAAGCTTTGGTAAGCACTCCACACATCTAAAGAAACTTGCAAACGTAAGCGGTCGCGCTGTGCTGCGCGCAAATCTGCCGTTGCCTCAGCCGCACGCACTCTATAGGTAGGTGCAAAACCGTTAAATATGGGAATAGATAGCGTTAAACCTAAAGTTGAATTATTGCTGGTGCTTGATTGTGAGCCATCTTGCAAATTATTAGACATTGAAACTGAAATAGTGGGTTTAGCCGCAGCTTTGCTTGCATCAATATTAGCAATAGCAGCTTTTACTTGCGCTTCACTGGCCATTAAATCTGGGCGGCGCAAACTAGCTTGTTCAACCAAGCCATTTACATCTTCTAAAATAGTAGCTGGCGCGTTACTGCTACCCACCACAATCGATAATTTTTGATTCGCTGGCAAACCCATCACATTAGCCAAATTGCCATAAGCGTTTTGCAAGCTACCCTCGCTGGTAATGCGTGTGAGCGTGAGCTGTGCATAGGCCGTTTGGGCTTGAAGCTTATCGGCTGGGGTTGAAACGCCCGCTTTATAACGTGCATCGGCCGCTTTAAAACTCTCTTGACTTGCGCGCTCTGCCTCAATTGCGGCATCAAGCGCGGCAATATTTGCTTGCACTTGGTAAAAAGCTACAGTGGCTTGTAGCAATATGGCTTGCACGGTGCTGCTTTGGCTAGCGCTGGCTGAAACTAGCAACTGACGCGCATTTTCTAGGTTAGCTGCGCGGTTACCAAAATCATACAAAAGATAATTTGCTGCTAAGCTATTACTTAGATTAACGGTTGGGTTGCTGCGCGTATCAGACTCTGGGCTAGCCACACCAAGATTACCCGAAACATTATTATTTAATGACGGCAAATAGGCGGACTTGGCCACACCCAACTGAGCTGCCTGCACACGCGCACTTGCCCAAACTTCGCGCGTTTGCGGGTTGTTGCACAAGCTTGCGTCAGCTACATCTGCCAAATTTAGCGGCTTGCTCAAATCAATATCCGCGCAAGGTGAATTTGGCTCTCTGTAGCCATCTGGCAGCTTAGGCAATGAAAAAACCTTGGTTTCTAACGGGTCATTATCTTTGTACCAAATTGAGCTTTCGGCAAAAACCTGCCCTGAAACTGCTAATAACCCAAGCAGTAATAAGTAATTATTTTTAGTAACTATTCTGCAATGGTTAATACCGAATATTAGATTTTTATGTATTGAAATATTTAAATCAGACAATGGGTTACCTATAAATTTGATTGCTTAACTAGGAGCTTTATACGTTAAAATGGTTGCTATTATTAATGAGAACGGTTATCATTTAACACTTAAATTTTAAGCAATAATTTAAGCATATATTTTATGTAATTAATAAAAATTTACACCGATTTACATTTTTGAACGTACGTCTAACAAATGATTAGCAAGCCAACGCGTTGTATCGCCTTTAGCCAGCAAAAATTATCAAACCTAAAGGAAGTTACAAAGTGGCACTACAACACTCGCTTAAATTAAAACCCCTGTCTATTGCAATCGCCTTAGTATTTGCAGTAGCACCAATTAGTTTATTGGCCGCAGAAGCGGTTGATTTAAAAGAAGTTAAACAACAAGCGGCTGAAAATAATGCGGCAGTTGATAGTGAAAATGAAGCGACATTGCCAACAGTTGATGTGAAAAGTACTAAACAGAGCGCTACTACTGACGGTTATCAAGCCACTAAAACGCGCGTTGGTAAAGTCTTGCAAGATCCACATGATATTCCACAAGCTATTACTACGGTAACTAGAAGTTTAATGCATGATCAACAAGTGGGTAGCTTGCGTGAGGCACTACGCAATGTATCTGGGTTAACGTTTAATGCGGCGGAAGGTGGTCGTGCTGGTGATAACTTCAATTTACGTGGTTTTTATACCTTTGGTGATATTTATCTTGATGGTGTACGTGACACAGCACAATATAATCGTGAGACTTTTAACTTAGAGCAGGTGGATGTGTTGCGTGGTTCTGCTGCTATGTTGTTTGGACGCGGCCAGGCGGGGGGTGTGATTAACCAGGTAAGTAAAATGGCGGAGCTGCAAGATAAAAATACCATTTCAGGTAGTTTTGGCAACTACGATTACCATCAATTTTCGGGTGATTTTAATAAGAAACTGACTGACACAGCAGCAATTCGCGTTAATGTCATGGATAGACATGAAGAAACTTATCGTACTAATCCAGCAGATGGCGACCACCCAGAAACGGATAGAAAAGGCATTGCCATTAGTTTTGGTGCGGGTGTTGGTACTGAAAATGAGTTCTTTTTAAATCATATTTATACACAAACGCGTGATGTGCCAGACTTTGGTGTTAGGTTTGATGCAGACAAAAGGCCTTTGAGTGAAAGTGCAAATGGACGCTCAGATAAAACATTCTGGGGTAACAGCGATAACTTTGATGACAGCGATACCCGCATAACAACGGCTATCTTTACGCATAAATTTAGTGAAGATACGCAATTAAGAACACAAATAAGAGATGCTGACTATAAACGAGGCTACTGGGCTAAAACTCCTGGTAATGTTGTACCAACTGATAGTAATAAAATTGGTGGTAATGTCACGCGCAAAATGCAGTATGAAACGCTTAATTTGCAAACAGACTTTAGTACCAAGCTAGATTTGGCTGGTATGAAGCACGAGGTGCTGGCAGGTGCTGAGTATCTAAAAGAAGAAAACTATAGAAACGGTTTACAAGCTTTTAATGCAACTACAGGCCAATCATACGGTAGCCTAGCTGGCGCTGCGTTAACTGCAGCAATTGCTGCCAATGGCGTTACTTATAACAGGCATATAGCATCTACGGCAATTCCAGCCAAATTTGATGCTGATAATTATGCGGTTTATATGCAGGATACCGTTGAGTTTGTCAAAAACTGGAAGGTGTTGTTTGGCATGCGTCGTGACGAGTTACGCTCAGCATACTCAAGCACCACATCGCCTAAACTTAGTTATGGTGAAAATAGTTATCGTGCAGGCTTGTCATGGCAACCACAACCAGAGGCGCACTATTATGCAGCTTGGAGTGATTCATTTAGCCCTACCGCAGATTTGTATCAACTAACGGTAGCACCGCAACCGCCAGAGCGCAGCAAAACGTTTGAAGTGGGTACAAAATGGTTGTTTATGGATGGCGATTTAGCCTTCAGAACAGCTTTATATACATCAACTAAAGATTGGGAAAGAAATACTGATTTAGAATCTACCGCGGCAATTTTAACTAAAAAACGCAGAACAAACGGTTTGGAGCTAGAAGCAACAGGCAAGCTAACAGAAGATTGGGAAGTGTTTGCAGGTGTTAGTTTTATGGATGCAGAAATTTTAGAAGTAGCTGAAAATGTGAATGCAACAACTGGTGCAATTACGGTAGCGGATGCAAGATTTAAAGGTGTTCGCCCACGCAACACTCCACCAGCTACGTTTAACTTTTGGACTACTTATAGCTTAAACAGTGCATGGAAAATTGGCGGTGGTGTAGAAGCTAAAGCATGGCGCACCGCTTATCAACCTAGCGCAGTTAATGGTGGAACAGTATTTGCAGGCGGCGGGTTTCACCCCAACTATGCACCTGGCTATGCACGAGTCGATGCCATGGTCTCATATAATCAACCAAAATGGGCTGTACGCCTAAACGTGAAAAACTTGCTTGATAAAGAGTACTATGACGCGGTATATGACAATGGCGGTTTGGTTACGCCTGGCAATGGTCGCCAAGCAATTATTAGCACAGAGTACAAGTTTTAATTGAGAAAAGTTTTAGGATAAAAATGTTGTTGCGCGTACCTCAAGTATTAAATGCGGATGAGCTTGCTAAGCTGCAAGCGCTGATGGCAAAGGCTGAATGGACAGATGGCAAGGTCACTGCGGGTACGCAGTCAGCAAAAGTGAAGCGCAACATTCAGCTACCAGAAACATCACCAGATGCAGAGGCAGCGCGTGAAATAGTGCTTAGAGCTTTAAGCCGCAATGCACTGTTTTTTTCTGCAGCTTTACCTAAAAAAATATATCCACCGCTGTTTAATCAATATCAAGTAGGCATGGATTTTGGTGCGCATATTGATAATGCTGTGCGTACCCATGCAATCTCAGGCTTGCATGTACGTACCGATATTTCTTGTACGCTTTTTATTGCTGACCCTGATAGTTACGATGGTGGTGAGTTGGTGATAGAAGATACTTACGGTCAGCAAGCTGTTAAGTTACCAGCGGGTGACATGATACTTTATCCTGGTACCAGCTTGCATCATGTAAAGCCTGTGACATCTGGCGCGCGGCTGGCCTGTTTTTTCTGGGTTCAGAGCATGATACGCGAGGATGCCCAGCGGACTTTGTTGTTTGATATGGATGCAGCAATTGCCACCTTGCGCGAACAAGTTGGCGATACAGCGGCGGTGATTCGGTTAACAGGTAATTATCATAATCTTATCCGTATGTGGGCAGATACCTAGTTTTATATGCTCTGCAAGCCAGTATCTATGAGTCTCTCAGGGCATGTTTTTTTAATTTAAATTGTATTTATTTTGGAGTTTTATGCGTTTTATATTAGCAATAATGAGTTTGTTACCCATGCAAGTAATCGCTTCGGCAGATTGCCCAGTTTATCCAAAAGATCAGTGGGGTGCTGAAGAGACGCTAAAAAAGGCCTTAAAAGATGAAGGTTATAAAATTAAAAAATTTAAAATAGATGGCAACTGCTACGAAATGTACGGGCTGAACAAAGAAGGTAAGAAAGTTGAAATTTATTTTGACATGAAAACGTTTGCCATTGTTAAAGCAGAAGGCCTCAAAGACTAAAGCAGCACATTTTTTAGTATGAGCAGCAATGAAACAAAAAGTCGGGTTGTTGTTTGGACGGCTTTTGTACGCCTTTCACATTGGTTAGTGGCGTTATGTGTGCTGGTGAATTTTTTTAACGATACTGGATATTGGCATCGGTTTATTGGCTATTTTTGTTTAATGCTGGTGTTGTTACGAATAACTTATGGGTTGTGGGTAAGTAAAGTAGCATCGTCTAGATTTTATATTCCAACTATCGCCAATATCAAGTCGCATGTTAGCGAGATTAGCTCTCAACGTTTTGCACCACATGCTGGCCACAACCCCCTAGGGCAATGGGCTGTTTATATGATGTGGTTGTTAATCCTATTATTAGCATTAACAGGTTGGTTAAGCCGTACAGATGCTTATTGGGGTGAGGATTGGCCTGTAGATTGGCATGCTATATTTTCTTATATGTTACAAGGGCTTGTGTTAACGCATATAACTGCAGTTATTGTGATGTCAAAACTACAGAAGAAAAATTTAATTAAGCAAATAATCACAGGTCATTAATCAAGTATTTATCATCAATCTAAATAGTCTATTCACTATTGTTTAGTTGAAGCCATATTAATGGTGCCGATTCAGTTATATCAAAATTATATTAAGTTATTTTAAAATGAAAAAAACACTTGCACAAAGAAATAGCCAACGCGGTAGAACGCTAAGGTGGCTTAGAAAAATTCATGGTTGGTTAGGTTTATGGGGTGCATTGCTTGGGCTGCTATTTGGTATAAGCGGATTTTTACTTAACCATCGTAATGTAATGAAAATTCCTGCTGCTAAGATGGAAGAAACAGAGATTCAATTAGCCATAGCCTCACCGCTACCAACTAACGCTAAAGAGTTTACAAAGTTTATTCAAACTGCGTTGGATATTAAACATGAACCCGTTAAGCCCAAGGCAGGAAAAGGTGGCAAACCTGAGCGTGACGCAAAGTTTATGGATAAGCAATTAAAGCAGCCAGAAACCTTTAAAATTGATTTTCAAATGCCACAAGCACGTATTCAAGCAGAGTATGTTTTGGGTAACCAGTTTGCAACAGTAAAGCGCGAAGATGCTAATGCCTGGAGTTTTATTACCCGCATGCATAAGGGTGTTGGCGCAAATACCGCTTGGGTTTTGCTGGTTGATAGCCTTGCGGGGTCGTTGCTTATTTTGTCAATTACGGGTGTTTTGCTGTGGACTAAAATGCGTGGCTCGCGTTTAGTGATGGCTGGTTTAATTGGTAGCTCTACATTTATTGCCATATGGGCAACGCTAGCCATGATGTGATTCAAACTTGTTTTAAGTTAAACCTTGTTTTATTTAATTAGTGGCAAAACAGCTACTAATTAAGTGTCATTAAATTTTATTGGTCTAGCGGTGGGGCAACTTTTAATAGTTCTTCAATAGTGGTTAAACCTGCCGCCACCTTTTCTGCCCCATTTAGCATTAGTGGCTGCATACCTTCTTGGTAAGCCATATTTTTTAGTTGTGCTAAATCGGTTTCTGGCAAAATCAATTTGCGTAATTTAGGTGTAATCGTGAGCATTTCATAAATGCCGCTACGGCCACGATAGCCTGTGTTACGGCATTCAACGCAGCCAACTGCTTTCATGCAAGTTGTTGGTTTTGCTGCCTTAAAAGGCAGCGTGATAGATGCCCATTCAGCGTCGCTTAATTCATGCGGTGCTTTGCAGGCTGCACAAAGTGTGCGCACCAAGCGTTGTGCCATAACGCCTAATACTGTTGAATGAATTAAGTACGATGGCACGCCTAAATCTAGCAAGCGTGTAACTGCAGATGGTGAGTCATTTGTGTGTAAGGTAGACAGCACTAAGTGGCCAGTAAGTGCGGCCTGTATGGCCATATCGGCAGTTTGAATATCACGAATCTCACCCACCATAATAATGTCGGGGTCTTGCCGCATTAGTGTGCGAATACCATCGGCAAAATTAAGGCCAATATTAGTAGTGACTTGCATTTGGTTAAAAGCGGGTTCTACCATCTCTATTGGGTCTTCTACCGTGCTCACATTCACTTCTGGGGTGGCTAATTGCTTAAGAGTGGAATACAAGGTAGTGGTTTTGCCCGAACCAGTAGGGCCAGTAACCAAAATAATACCATTGGGTGCTTTGGTCCATTGCGACCATAAATCGGCTTGTTTTTTAGAAAACCCAAGCTGGATAAAGTCTTGCACAATTACATCGGGCGTAAAAATACGCATCACCAATTTTTCACCAAATGCGGTTGGCATAGTCGATAAGCGTAGCTCAATTTCGGTGCCATCGTTACTTAAGGTTTTAATACGGCCATCTTGTGGGCGCCGTTTTTCTACCATATCCATACGGCCCAGCAATTTTATGCGGCTGGTAATAGCGTTCATAATATTGGGCGGTAATTGATATACTTGGTGCAGTACACCATCAATTCTAAAGCGCATCATACCCATATTGCGGCGAGGCTCTAGGTGAATATCACTGGCGCGTTGTTCAAACGCGTATTTAAATAACCAATCGACAATATTAACCACGTGCTGCTCATTGGCATCTAGGTTTTTATCTTTGCCTAGCTCAACTAATTGCTCAAAGTTTTGTACGCCAACAATTTGGCCTGCTTTAGCTAAATTGGCTTGGTTAATAGAGGTTGCAAGGTTGTAAATTTCTGGCAAATAACGATTTATTTCAAGCGGGTTTGCAAAAACCAGTTTAATACGTAAGTTTAGAATACGCTCTAAATCGGGTATCCAATCAACGTCATAAGGCTCTGCAGTGGCAATGGTTGCTTCATCGCCTTTAACTGCAATCGGCATCACTTTTAGTCGCTCGGCATAGGCTTTAGAAAAGATTTGCGATGCCGTTGTGAAATCCAGCTTAAGTGGATCTATATGATAAAAATCAAGCCCGGTTTGCGTAGCTAGCCAGCGGCTTAAATAATCTACTGTCATCGATTTATGGGGCGGGCGTAAATCTTTCCATTTTTGTTCGCCAATCACCACCACAGGGTGCAGGTTCGAGCTATCGAGTTTACGGTCTTTATACAGTTTTTCAGCTTGCGCTTTATCTAGCCTGCCATCATTAACCAGCATGCGCAGCACATCGCCTAGGCTTAGTTTTGTTTTATGTTTTGCAACGCTGGCAGCCTTGCTTGCGGTTTGGCTTGTGTGATTACCTAAGCTAGCGCTAGATTCTTTAACCATTTTTTTACCTAAGTTAACCTATTATTTAATCTTTATAAGCTATTTTAGCCTTAAAGATAAATCTATGGCGCGTATATTTTTAGTAATGCTGCCTACCGAGATTCTATCGACGCCAGTAAGCGCAATAGCACGTGCCGAGCTTAAATTAACACCACCAGAGGCCTCTAACATAGCGCGACCAAGGTATACCTCTTGGTTTAACAAAACGGCTTCGCGCATGCCACTAATGCCAAAGTTATCTAGCAAAATATTAACCGCACCCGCTTCAATAGCTTGCTTTAATTGATCCATACTTTCAACTTCAATTTGAATATCAACATTTGCATTAAGTTTTAAGGCATGCTGTAGAGCCGCATGGATGCTGCCTGCTGCGGCAATGTGATTTTCTTTAATTAAAATACCATCGTATAAAGCTAAGCGTTGATTAGTGCCACCACCCACCGTTACTGCATATTTTTGCGCTAAGCGTAAGCCTGGCAATGTTTTGCGCGTATCTAAAATTTTTGCTTTAGTGCCAGAAACTGCCAATACATAAAGCCGTGTATGTGTGGCCACCGCAGAAAGTAATTGTAAAAAATTAAGTGCACATCGTTCAGCTGTCAATATTGCGCGCGCGTTACCTGTAATTTCGCACAGCAATTGGTTGGCTACAACTTTTTCACCTTCGTTTACTAGCCATTTAACTTTAATATTTTTATCTAAATGATTAAAACAAGCGTTCACCCAATCTTGCCCACAAATAATGGCATCTTCACGCGTAATAATAGCGGCGCTAGCTGTTTTAGATTCAGGTATTAATGACGCAGTTAAATCGCCACTGCCTATGTCTTCCAGCATGGCGTTAAAAACACCTTGTTGTACTAATTCTGTAAACGCGGCGCTGCCACGCGGGTAATGTTGGGTAATTAGAGGAGTTATCATATTTCTATTATAATGTAATTCATAATTTATAAAGTACACACATCATGAAGCTTTTATACACGCCAAATAGTCCCTACGCTCGCAAGGTGCGCATTGTGGCGATAGAAAAACACATAGAGTTAGAATTGCATGAAGTGGTGCTGGCAGACCCAGATTGTATAGTGAAACAATACAACCCCTTAGGCAAGGTGCCAGTGCTTGTTTTAGACGATCAAGATGGGTTGTACGACTCAACAGTAATTGTTGAGTATTTAGATTTTCGTACGCCAGTTGCCCATTTGATACCACAAGATCACAGCAGTAAAATTTGGGTGCGCCGCTGGGAAGCGCTAGCTGACGGCATTTGTGATGCTGCGATTGCCGCTATGTTAGAAGAGCGCAAGCCAGCCGAGCAACAATCAAAAGCCTTAATTGAAAGGCAGTTAGATAAAGTGATGCGCGGCTTAGAAGTGCTTAATTTGGACATAACCAAGAAAAAATGGTGTGTGAACGAGACATTTAGCCTGGCTGATATTGCAGTGGGCTGCATGCTGGGTTATTTAGATTTGCGCTTTAAACAGTTAAATTGGCAAGACAAGTTCGCTAATTTAGCTAAACATTACAGCGTGCTAATTAAGCGACCAAGCTTTAAACAGACGATGCCAGTAGTGGCCTGATTCTGTAAGGCTAATATTTTTAGCCACCACTCAGCACGACAATCACGCCTGTGGCTTATTTATTTGATAGCTGCAGTGATAATTCCACCACCTAAGCAAACATTGCTTTCATACACTACGGCAGATTGGCCTGGCGTCACTGCCCATTGTTTTTGGCCAAATTTAATAGTTACATTTTCTGGTGATAAAGCGTCAATCTCGCATGGCGCATCAGGTTGACGATAGCGCGTTTTAGCGGCGTATACCCAGTTAGTAATTGGCTCCTCGTCATCTATCCAAGTCAGTTGGCTAGCGGTTAAGCCGTCAGTTAACAGCAAAGCGTGCTCGTGGCCTTGTACCACAATTAGCTCGTTTGCAACCATGTCTTTTGCTGCCACAAACCAAGGCTCACCATTACTGTCGCGGCTTCCGCCAATTTTTAGGCCTTGGCGTTGCCCTAATGTGTAATACATTAGGCCATCGTGCTGGCCCACTAGTTTGCCTTCTGGCGTTTTAATATCACCTGGTTTTTTGGGTAAATAGCGTTGCAAAAACTCTTGAAAAGGGCGCTCGCCAATAAAACAAATACCCGTAGAATCTTTTTTGTCATGATTAATTAAACCAGCCTCGCGCGCCATTTCGCGTACTTCGCGTTTTAATAATTTACCTAGTGGAAAAAGCGTTTTACTAAGTTGCGCTTGGCTCAAGCGATATAAAAAATAGCTTTGGTCTTTGCTGCCGTCATCGGCTTTCATCAATTGAAAAAGCCCAGGTTTTAATGGATTTTCGCGCACTTGTGCGTAATGGCCAGTGGCAATTAAATCGGCGCCTAAACTCATCGCGTGATCTAAAAATGCCTTAAATTTAATCTCGGCATTACATAAAATATCGGGGTTTGGTGTGCGGCCTGCTTGGTATTCACTTAAAAAATTGGCAAATACGCGGTCTTTATATTCGCCACTAAAGTTAACGGCTTCTATATCAATGCCAATTTTGTCTGCAATCGATACCGCGTCGATTAAATCTTGTTTGCTAGAACAATACTCATCGTTGTCATCGTCCTCCCAATTTTTCATGAAAAGTCCAACTACGTCATAGCCTTGTTGCTTTAACAACATCGCGGTAACCGATGAATCGACACCGCCAGATAGACCTACTACAACCCTTTGTTTACTCATAAGTTAGTAATCACTTCTAATGGGTAGCTTTTGCCAGCTAAATAATCTTCTATGCACATTAATACTTGTGGGCTGCGCATTAAGGCGGCTTTTTCGCGAATTTCATCAACGCTCATCCACACGGCGCGCACAATTCCATCATCTAATTCTTGCATTGGGTAGTTAACACCTGCTTTGCCAATAAATGCAAAGCGTAAATAAGTGGTGTCATTTAAGGCATGCTTCCACTGATAAACGCCCAATAAAAATTCAGGCGTAAATTCGTAAGCTGTTTCTTCCATTGTTTCACGCACAACTGCTTGAATTAAACTCTCGTTATCTTCTAAATGCCCAGCAGGTTGGTTAAAGCGGTTGCCACGGTCGGTGGTTTCTTCTACAAGTAAAAACTGCCCGTTGCGCTCGATAATAGCGGCTACCGTGGTGTTTGGTTTAAATTGTTGTTTTTTCACAAAATAACTTTTATTTAATTAAGGTTAATATTTTACCTAATATTTGTAGCTAGTTGCGGAAACAAACCAGTCAGACCATGTGCAATAAACTCTACCGCCATTGCCGCTAAAATTAGACCCATTAGGCGCGTAATAATATTAATGCCAATTGTGCCTAAGCGCTGCGTAATGCCGTCTGATAATTTGAGTACTAACCAAATAACAATAGTGACCAAAAACACAGGAATCACCAATGAAAAGTGACCCAGTAAACTAGGCTGTTGTTGCGCACTTAAAATCATGCTCGATATTGCCCCAGGCCCCGCTAGCAGTGGAATGCTAAGTGGCACAATAGCAATCACTTCGCGCTCTGCCATGCTTTGCGCTTCTTCCGCCGTTTGGCGCGTGCCACCTTGCTTGCCGTGCATCATTGAAATAGAAATTAGCATAATTAAAATACCGCCACCAACCTGAAACGATGGAATGCTAATACCAAAAAAATTTAACACACCATCGCCAATAAAGGCGGCTAAGCACAATACTATAAACACAGTGATAGCCACGGTGCGTGCTGTTTTAGCGCGGTCTGGTTTGCTCCAGCCATCGGTTGCGCTAATAAAAATAGGTACGCAACCAATTGGGTTAACAATGGCAAGTAATGCGATGCTAGTTTTAATTAAATAGCTAAAATCTATTAATGCAATGTTCAATTTGGCCCAGTCATTCACTATTATTTAGTTTTGATAATTACGCATAGTCTATTAAAGTATAAACATGTACACCAAAATTATACTCGCATCATCAAGCCCTCGTCGTGTCGCCATATTAAAACAAATGGGTATTCAGTGCCTTGTAATGCCAGCAGATATTGACGAATCTAGCTATATTAATGAAATGCCAGCCGATTATGTGCAGCGTTTGGCCATGCAAAAGGCGCAGGCCATTGCAACAAATTTAAAAAAAGGAAATTTAAAAAAAGCCTATGTACATTTACCCATTTTAGCGGCAGATACGACAGTAGCGCTTGATGTGGAGATATTGGGTAAGCCTGAGAATGCAGAAGATGCTACTAAAATGTTAAAAAAATTATCGGGCACTACACACCAAGTACATACGGCAGTTGCAGTCATATTAAACAATCAATGTGAAATTGCATTAAGCACAACCAATGTGCAGATGATGCCGCTGACCGATGCTATGATAGCGGCGTATATTGCAACTGGCGAGCATGCCGACAAAGCGGGCAGTTATGGTATACAAGGCTTAGCTGGCAACTGGATTAAATTTATTGAAGGTAGCTACACGGGTGTGATGGGCTTGCCAATGCATGAAACGGCAATGCTGTTAGACAAATTTGTATAATTAAAAAGTTAACGTTAGGTAAGCCAATTGGGACAAGAGATTTTAATAAATGTAACACCGCAAGAAACGCGGGTTGCCGTGTTAGAGCAAGGCATTGCACAAGAGCTGCATATTGAGCGTAGTTCGTCACTAGGTATTGTGGGTAATGTTTATCGTGGCAAGGTTTGCCGCGTATTACCGGGCATGCAGTCCGCTTTTGTAGAAATTGGCTTGCAACGTGCCGCTTTTTTGCATGTGGCCGATATTATGGAATGTCACATTGATGGCGAGCCACAAACTGAACGACTAATTCAAGATGTATTGCGCGAAGGCCAATCGATTATTGTGCAAGTAATTAAAGAGCCTATCGGCACTAAAGGCGCACGCTTAACAACAGAGATAAGCATTGCAGGGCGCTTTTTAGTGTTTTTGCCACATCAAGATCATATCGGTGTATCTCAACGCATAGAAGATGAAGCTGAACGTGAACATTTGCGTAACCGTTTGTTGGGGTTGTTGCCAGAACAACGCTCGGGCGGCTTTATTATCCGCACCATGTCAGAAGCTGCATCAGATATCGAACTGCTGGCTGATATTGAATACCTGCAAAAAGTGTGGTCTAAAATTCAAACAGATAGCCAAAGCGCAGGCGAGCGATCATTGGTATTTTATGATTTAAGCTTACCCAGACGCATGCTACGAGATGTAGTAAATGAAGATACCGTAAGTATTCGTGTAGATTCAAAAGAGACTTACACGCAGCTAAAAGAATTTGCTGAGCTATACGTAGCAAAAGCGGTTAAGCCCTTGTATCACTACCAAGGCGAACGGCCTATTTTTGATTTTTATAATATAGAAAAAGAAATTGAACGGGCTTTATCACGCAAAGTAGAATTAAAATCGGGTGGATATTTAATCTTTGATCAA
>JANMNC010000187.1:0-7704 GCA_031373695.1 Methylotenera sp.
CCGTCGGCGGTATCGCCATAAAGCACGCTACCAATGATTTTGTCATTTTTAATGACGAGTTTTTTGTAAACCCCGCCAACTGCGTCGTGCAAAACAATTTCTTCGCGCTCTTCATCTGCCGCTTCAGCACCGCTTCTAAAATCGCCAGCGCTAAATAAATCAATGCCTGTTACTTTAAGCTTGGTTGATGTAACAGAGCCTTTGTATAAACCAATACCAAAATTAGCTAAATGTGTTGCGCAAACTTTGGCCATTTCAAACAAAGGGGCTACCAAACCATAAGAAATACCACGATGCGCCACGCACTCGCCCACTGCGTAAACACGCGGGTCATAAGTTTGCATTGTGTCGTTGACCACAATGCCTTTGTCGCAGTAGATACCTGCCGATTCGGCCAATGCAAAATTAGGACGTATGCCCACTGCCATCACCACTAAATCGGCAGGCAAGCTTGTGCCATCAGTAAAGTGGATGCCATTAACACGGCCTGTTTTTCCATCAGTGCCGTCGCCAGTAAGTTCTTTAGTGTTTTGATTTAGCTGAAAATTAAGCCCTTTAGACTCTAAGCTTTTTTGCAGCATCTTACCTGCAGTTTTATCCAATTGGCGCTCTAACAACCACTCGTTACGGTGAATTACCGTTACATCCATGCCTTGAATTTTTAAGCCATTAGCGGCCTCTAGCCCAAGTAGGCCACCACCAATCACCACTGCATGCTTATGCGTTTTTGCTGTATCAATCATGTCATTGGTATCTTTAATATCGCGATAACCAATGACGCCTTCTAATTGACCACCAGGGATGGGCAACATAAACGGCTTAGAGCCAGTTGCTAATAGCAGCCTGTCATATTCGGCAGTAGTACCATCTTCAGCCGTTACTATACGGTTTTTACGGTCAATTTTATTGATACGTGCACTGGTGTAGAGCGTGATATTGTTTTCTGCATACCACTCGCGCGTATTTAAAATAATATCGTTAATCGTTTGCTCGTTCGCCAATACAGGCGATAGCATAATACGGTTGTAATTCGGGTAGGGCTCATCGCCAAACACGGTGATATCGTAAAGCTCAGGCGCAATTTTTAGCAGCTCTTCTACTACACGCATGCCAGCCATGCCGTTACCAACTACTACAAGTTTCATTTTTTGCATAATTTGTACTTAAATTGATGAATACAGTTAGCCTTACAATGGCAATTAGTGTGCCAACATTATTTGTTGTTTAAATACATTAGCTTGCCAATTATTTTGTAATAAATAGCATTGATTAAGCGCAATATAGGTGCAAACGCACCGTTTGAGTGACCCAAAACGGTGCGTAATTAGTTTTTTTGAACTAGTCGGCTGTTTTAAAACGTGTACATAGCAGTTAGCCACAGTTTTTCAGTGTCACGAATACGGTTACGATTGCCAGCAACGTTGTTTGCCGTGTTAGCAGCTGGCGCATATGCGTCATCTTCACTAAATTTACCGTACTCAAATTTTGTCATGATGTTTTTGGTCCAGTTATAGGTGGCTGATACGTTCCATTCTGTGCCGTATTTATCGCCATTTGTAAACGCGCCGCCACCTACCGTATTAAAGTCTTTATCAGATTTGAAAACGTGATAATCCGCAAAAAATAAAATATCAGCAAATTTATAAGTAGCCGTTACAAACGTATCTTCAATACCTTGTCTGGGGGTGACTAAAAATTTATCTACCCAGCCTTGAAACAAGTGGTTAGTGCCAAAGGGGGTTTGAAAGGCATATTTGCTATCGTTGCTTGAAAGTAACTCTTGATCAACACGAATGCTAAAGTTATCGATACCAACGCCACCGCCAAGTTTGTAATAGTGCGCATCAATACGTTTGTCACCATCAGCATAATCAGTTTGTTTGGCATATTCGGCCGTATAAAGTGCGCGTAAATTAGGGTTAAATGGGTGTACGCCATCTAAACGTAGGCCCAATACTTTATGCGATTGATCTGCTGTTAAGTTTGGTTTGCCATTATTGTTAAGCGTGCCTGCACCAAAAAAACCGTTACCAAACCCTAAATCATCCATGTTAGAAAAGTAACCGTAACCCACTAAAAACTCAGTGGGTGAAATACGATATCTAATATTTGCAATTTCTAAATCACCATCACGCTGTTTGGTGGTAATTTGCGTTACTTGCTCAAAATGCGCTAAAAATACTTCGGTATCAGGAATCGTTTTATTCAATACAGAAACACCATCAAACACTTGCATCACTTGCCTAAAAGCAATGTCACCAATAAAACGCACGTTATCTAGGTTAACTTGTTGGCGACCCAAACGGAAACGGGTATTTTTAAGACCTGTCCAATCTACATATAACTGATTCACATCAAAATGGTTTGGGTCAACAATAATGGCATAGCCCGCCTTGTCAATTTCGGTTGCATTGCCTTTGCGGTCGTTAAAATTATCAATCAATTTAGTTACACCAATTAATTGCCCAGCAAAACTAAAGTTATTGTATGGAGCGGTTTGCCAACCTACAAGGCTACGCAAGGTTAAGCCTTCACCATCTTTAAGTTCTTCATTTGCAACAGGAGCAACTGCCAAGCCATCTTGATCTACATTTTCATAACGTAATCTAAAATTGGTTAAATTTTTACCATCTTTAATAGAGTCCATAAAAGTATATTCATCAACTACAGACTCCTCAACTACAGGCTCTTCAGCCTGTGCACTGTTTGCAAAGCAAGCTAGTGCTAGGCATAAATTAATTGCCAACATATTGAGTTTAGGTGAGTTATGTTTAGGTGCATTTGGCTCAGGTAGCATAATTTCAGATGTCTTAAGTTTAGTTAAGTTGAATTTTAATGAGTTAGTTTTTTTCATCGTTTTAATCTATCCGTTGAGTAAGTTAGGTTTGAAAATTAAGCTATTTTTTTTGCGTGCCGCTCATACAAAAACTTAAGCACTTCACTGCGTAAGCGGTTGTAATCTGGGTTTTCGGCAAGGGCTAGGCGATTGCGTGGTTTAGGTAAATCTACCGTTAATATTTCACCAATGCCAGCACTTGGGCCGTTTGTCATCATTACAATCCGGTCAGATAACAACACCGCTTCATCTACATCGTGTGTCACCATCACAGCAGTAGCGCCAGTTTTTGCCATAATTTTCATCAATTCATCTTGTAAGCCAGCTCGTGTTAGCGCATCTAATGCGCCAAATGGCTCATCAAGCAACAATACTTTAGGCTCCATAGCTAAGGCGCGTGCAATGCCCACGCGTTGTTTCATGCCGCCTGATATTTCATTTGGGCGTTTTTCTATCGCATGGCTTAGCCCAACTAAATCAAGTGCAGCATGGGTGCGTGCTTGTTGTTGTAGTTTGGTTTCAGAACCAAATACGCGCTCTACCGCTAAATGTACGTTTTCAAAGCAAGTTAACCATGGCAGTAGCGAGTGATTTTGAAACACCACCGCACGCTCTGGCCCAGGTTTTGCAATTTCACGGCCAGCACAAAATAAGTGGCCACTGGTAGGCTCTAGCAAACCTGCAATTAAATTAAGCACAGTGGATTTTCCACAGCCTGAGTGACCAATAATTGAAACAAACTCACCTTGGTTAATGCTTAAATTAACATTTGTTAAGGCTTCAAATGTGCCTTTTTTAGTAACAAAACGCATGCCTACATCTTCTATATGTACATAACGCTCAATTACTTTGTTTGCACTTTTTGCCGCATTTAAGTTTAAGGTCGTAGAGTTTGATATAGCTGGGTCTGACTTGGCTGTGTTTGGCGTAGCTAAATCTAAAACTTCATTTAAAACTGTGTTCATAGTCAACCCCTTATTCGTAGTTAAAGCGATTAGCAAGTGCAATTAAGGCTTGCTCTAGCAGTAGGCCAATAATACCAACAACAAAAATCGCGATAATAATGTGCTCGTAATTGGATGCGTTGTATTCATCCCACAACCAGAAGCCAATGCCAGCACCACCGTTGAGCATTTCTGCCGCTACAATCACCAACCAAGCAATACCAATTGAAAGGCGCACGCCTGTCATCATGTAAGGCAACACATAAGGGAATGAGATTTTTGTGATAATTTTCCATTCGCTTAAATTGAGCACTTTAGCTACGTTCATGTAATCTTGCGGCACTTTGCTTACACCTACTGCTGTATTAATTACCATTGGCCAAATGCTCGATACAAAAATCACCCAAATAGCGGCAGGTCCTGCAGCACCCATCACCAATAAACCTAATGGTAACCAAGCAAGTGGCGATACTGGGCGCAGTATGCCGATAACTGGTGCAGTCATGCGTGACATGAATTCGTAACGACCAATCATAAAGCCTAGCGGGATACCGACTATTGCCGCTAAGCCAAATCCTAAAGCTACGCGTTGCAGTGATGACAGAATATTCCAGCCAATACCTTGGTCATCTAAACTATTGCGATGAAAAGGGTGCGAAAACAACTCAACAGCAGAATGCCATGTGCTAATTGGCCCGGGCAATATTGGTTGTTGCTGCGATAGCAATGTCCAAATGCCCAAAAACAGCAAAATACCAAATACAGCTGGGATTAAGGTTTTAAGAAAATCAGTGGTTTTGCTATTCATAGGATTGGCTGGCTTAACATTTTTAGCTTCTTGTTTTTCAATAATCATTTTCATGTGCGTGTTGTCTTCATTTGCTGCAACAACAATGTCTGCAGCTGCATTTTCTGTATTCGTTTTTGTATCACTTAAAATCAGTGTTAAATGCTCTTTATTAATGCTTACTGCGCTCATGGCGACCTCCTTTAAAAATACGTAGCGGCTTTGCAGCTACGTATTAGTTCATGATTGAGTCTTATATTGTTATGCTTTTATCTTAAAGCTAGCGGCATAAGCGGCAGGGTTTGAACCATCCCAAACCACTCCATCCATCAATTTGCTGCTACGCATTGGGCTCTTAGGAATACTTGTGCCTGTTAAAGCGGCTGCTTCGCTATAGAGCTTAATTTCATTCACTTTGGTAGCAATGGCTAAATAGTCAGGATCTGCTTTCAAGAGGCCCCAGCGTTTATGCTGTGTTAAGAACCACATGCCATCTGATAAATAAGGGAAGTTCACAGCGCCATCTTGGTAAAACTTCATGTAGTTAGGGTCTTTATATTTTTTACCAATGCCGTTGTCATAATCACCAATAAAACGGCCAACAATGACATCTTCTGATGTGTTTACGTAGGCTTTTGCAGAAATTAACTTAGCAACTTTTGCGCGGTTTTCAATGGCATCAATATATTTGCAAGCATCTAATATTGCGGCAATCATGGCGCGAGTTGTGTTGGGGTTTTTGGCTACAAATTCGGCTGTCGTGCCCAATACTTTTTCTGGGTGATCTTTCCAAATATCTTGAGTAGCTACTTGAGTAAATCCAACGCCTTGTTTTACTGCAACGCCCCCCCAAGGCTCACCAACGCAATATCCGTCCATATTACCCACTTTCATGTTTGCTACCATTTGTGGAGGAGGGATAGTGATGATTTTCACTGCTTTTTGGTTTAAACCAGCAATCGACATCCAGTTTCTTAGCCACAAATCGTGAGTTCCACCAGGGAAAGTCATTGCGAATGTTACTTCTTTTTCAGCTTTTAATTTAGCAGCAACAACCGGAGTTACTTTGTTCATTTGTTTGAAGCCTACTTTTCCACAAAAATCATTCGAAAGTGTAATCGCTTGTCCGTTTACGTTCAACATCATAGCAATTTTCATCTCAGATCCTGCTTTTCCACCAACACCAGTGTACACTGAAAACGGCATAGAATATAAGCAATGCGCTCCGTCTAGTTCTCCTGTTAAGATTTTGTCTCGAACGTTTGCCCATGAAGATTCTTTGGTGACAATTACTTCGACTCCATATTTTTTGAACAATCCCAATTCTTTAGCCATCACTATTGGCGAACAATCCGTTAATGGAATAAATCCTAGTTTTACTGGTTCTTGGGCGTTAATTGTTGTAAAAGTTGCGCAAATAGATATTAGCATTGCAACAGCTATTTTCTTAATTTGATTTATATAATTTTTCATCGTATTGTTTTTTATTATTTTATTAAAATCTTGTATAAAACATCTGTTAGTCTATCATCTATTCGTCTAACATCTATTATCTTTTCTCTTTCAGTACGTTACATTTTTTTAGTATTCAAGAAGTTCGGAGTAATATTCAGCATTAAATAAGCCCAATGTGCAGTCAATTCTGGATTTGCAACGTTTTTCACAGCTGCCGATGCCATAGTGTTTTTAGCTAACATAGTCGAATAGCCAAACTCTAAATTGATTAGTTTAGTAAATTTGTAATTTACTCTCAAATCGATTTCAGTTCCTAAATAGCTGTCAGCACCGCTATTGAATTCTGCGGCCGATTCGAATCCGTGAACATCTAAAAACAAGCCCAATTTGTCCGAAGCATTGTACTTAGCTTTTACGAAATAGTTCAACAAACCTTGTTGCCCAAACTGACTTGCCACATAGAAGTAGTCCATATAACCCCAGAATTTATGAGGAGTTCCATACAATGGATCGAACTGATTGTTATTTGTAGCTTCTTTAGACTCGTCTGTTCCTGATAAATAATCGGCTCCCGCTCCTAAAGATAACTTTCTTCCTACTTGATACGTAGCAGTTAGCGAGGCTAGTTGCGCACTAATAGTTTTTCCAAATTTATCTTTACCGCCTTGATAATAAGCACTTCCGTTTAAATTTAATTTTCGGGTTGGATTAAGGTTGTAATAAAATCCGGTTGTTGTTCTTGCATTTACACCTTCTATAATTACTGGAGCTGCAACCGTACCCGTAAATTTGCTGAAATCATCTTTGAAGAAAAGGAAAGAAAGGTCACCGAAGTAGAATTTTTTACCTAAATATGCATATTGAAAAGATTTATAAGCGTGTCCAATTTGATTGGTTCCTGCAGGATAAGTTCCTGGTTGACCATTAAACATAGTGCCCGAGTTGAGCTCTGCTCTCTGATTGAATGCTGCCCCAACATCCATAACCCAGCCTTTGTTTGCAAATTTCAATACGATTGCATCGTGTCTTCGGGCTTGTTGCAACCAGTCTAAACTTCCTAAGACTTTTTGGTCATCATACACCAATTCCTGACGACCAATTTTAATAGAAAAGTTTTGAATTGTGCTAGTAGTATCAATCAAGCTAATATCGGTCCAAGCTTCGTGAAATAGTATTCCGTCATTCGCTTCAAGATTTGTTCTATTTATAGTAGATGCATCTTGACCCCATACACGAACATCTTGTAGTGATGCATAAATTTTATATCTATATCCTGTATAGCCCACATTTAATCTGGTACGTTGAGAATTAAATAACGCGCCACGTTGACCAATTTGTAATAAAGTCGCTTGACCACCTCTTGCCTCAGTTCTTTCTCTAATCTGACCAGTTGCAGTCAATTGTGCATTAGCTACATTCTGACCAAAAATGAACAATACGAATCCTAAAATAATTGATTTAGAAAAACCAGTTATCAAAATTGATTCTTTTTTGAAACCTGTACTTGGTAATAATTTGTTTGTAATTGTTTGCATAATGATTTGTTTTAATTAGTACGATGCAAACATACGTAAGTATTATTACTTAGTTACATATAATTATACATACGAAAAGCATCTTTTACTACCAATAAAATCGGACATTTAGTAGTTTACTATATGTTTTTTGGCAGTTAATTGCTG
>JANMNC010000190.1:0-9676 GCA_031373695.1 Methylotenera sp.
CAAATCTTCGCGCTCTAAACCTTTCACAATCTTGTCGGTTTCGGGCGATTGCGTGACAGGGTTGGTATTCCAAATCATGATGGATTCAATCGGCACATCTAGTTTAATCTCATTCGTCAGCACACGGCCCAATTGCAGAATGTTCACCACTGGCGTGCCTTCTGGAATCAAATCGGGGCGCGAAATTACATCAAATTTATAAGGGTGCTCCCACACAGGAAATTGCAACGCACCGCCACCCACATGACGCCAAGCGCCAATTAAGGCAGGCAAACAAGTCACGGCACGAATCGCTTGGCTGCCGCCATAGCTGCGTTCCAGCGCCACACCTAAGCGAATCGCCGCTGGTGGCGTGGTGGCATATTCACGGGCCAGCTTGCGAATATCATCGGCAGGTATTCCTGTGATTTGCTCTGCCCATTCTGGCGTGCGGGTTTTGGCGCGTTCGGCTAATTCGGCATAGCCAACGGTGTAATTATCTACATAGTCTTGGTCTACCAAGCCTTCACTAATAATCACATTCATCATCGCCATTGCTAATGCGCCATCGGTGCCGGGTTTTGGCGCAATATGCCAATCGGCTTCTTTGGCGGTTTTAGAGGCGTAAGAATCGATCACCACAACCTTAACGCCTTTTTTCTGTGCTTCGTGAATGATATGCCAGTGGTGCAAATTGGTCGAAACCGAGTTACACGCCCAAATAATGATGTATTTAGAATGGATAAAACTTTCTGGACACACGCCTGCCGTTGGCCCAACAGTGAGCAACCATGCGGTACATGAGCCTTCGCCACAGAAGGTACGCTCTGTTACCGTGGCACCTAAACGGTTAAAAAATGCATCGCCGCCGTTTAAACCATGCACCAATCCTTGGTTGCCTAAATAGCTGGCAGGCATGATCGCGCGCGGGCCGCTTTGTTTGATAATGGCCTGCCATTTACTAACGATGGTATCTAGCGCTTCATCCCAAGTGATGCGGGTAAATTGCTTGCTACCTTTTGGCCCAGTGCGTTTCATTGGGTATAGCAAGCGGTCTGGGTGGTAGTGGCGTTTTTCGTAGTCTTTAAGTTTGACGCACAAACCGCCGCGGGTCATGGGGTGCTCTTTATTACCAGTGACTGAAATAAGCTTATTATCTTTTACCGTGTAAACCATGCTGCAAGTATCGGGGCAATCGTGCGGGCAGCCGCCGTGAAAGGTTTGGGTGCTATCTTTCAAATCAACAATAACAGGTGCGTTCATTTTAAAAAATCTCCTCAAATGTTTTAAAACTAGCTAAATAGTAAAATTTATAAAGTGACTATATACCTAGTTGTATAGTCTCGCAATTTTTTTATATTTGGCATCAAAGCAGATTAAAATAGTGGCATGAACACAATTAATAACCAGCCTTTAGCGCTATTAAACAACTTAACGCCTAGCCAGTTTTTGGCAGAATATTGGCAAAAAAAACCTTTGCTAATTCGCCAAGCAATCCCCAATTTTACTGGGCTGTTAACGCCCAACGAGCTAGCAGGCTTGGCTTGTGAGGACGATGTGCAAGCTAGAATAATTAAACAAACTAAACAAAAATGGACTGTGCAAAATGGCCCATTTGATGAGGCTGATTTTGAAAAACTATCTCAAAGCACGCCTAAAAAGTCTGATTGGACTTTGTTGGTGCAAAGCGTTAATCACTTTTTGCCAGAAGCGGCTGAATTATTAAGCCAATTTAATTTTATTCCACATGCACGGCTAGACGATTTAATGGTGAGCTACGCACCCGATGGCGGCGGTGTAGGCGCACATGTAGATAGTTATGATGTATTTTTGCTGCAAGGCAGTGGTAAGCGCAACTGGAAGATAAGCAATACCGACATTAAAAAGCCAGCCGATTTAAGTTTAATAGAGGGTGCGCCGCTAAAAATACTAAAGCATTTTGAAGCCGAGCAAGAGTGGGTGCTAGAAGCTGGCGATATGTTGTATTTACCGCCGCAAACTGCACATTGGGGCATAGCCGTAGGTGACGATTGTATGACTTACTCGATTGGGTTTAGGGCGCCTAAAAAACAAGAATTAATGCATGAGTTTTTAGCTTATATGCAAGATAAGCTAACGGCAGAAGGTTTGTATGCCGACCCAGACTTAACGCTACAAAAACACCCTGCAGAAATTGCAGATAACATGGTGACGCAAGTTGAATTGATGTTAAAAGCTATTGCTTGGGATAAAAACGCAGTTGCAGATTTTTTAGGCTGTTATTTAACTGAGCCAAAACCTGATGTTTTTTTTGAACCGCCACGCAAAGTATCGGCAGCGCAATTTTTAAATTTAATTTCTAAAAAATCTTTAGTGCTTAATTTAAAATCACAATTATTATTTAGCAATAATTGCTTTTATTTAAATGGTGAAAAATTGCAGCTGACAATAGAATTAATTGAGCCTATGCAAGCATTTGCAGACTGTAAACACTTAAATACAGCTGCCCTGCAAGCCAATATACATGCGGCTCTTGGCAATGCCCTTTTGGGGTATTATTTGGCGGGTTATATCGATTTTATGTAAACTGTTTCGCCACAGCAATGCGTTAAACTATTTAAGATGTAAAGAGGTGTGAAAATGAATGCCGCAGAATTAATGCCAAATACGGTTGTAACGGGTGAGCGTAATTATGACGCCGCGCTAAATTTAGTGATTGCGGCGGCTAGTCATGAATTGCTTATTTTTGATCAAGACTTTGCAAAAGGTGATTTTGCCAGCCTAAACAGGTTTAAGTTGCTGCATGATTTTTTAAATAAAAGCGCCAATAACAAGCTCACTATTATTTTGCAAAATACGCAGTTTTTTACAAATAATTGCCCGCGCCTGCTTGAGCTTTTAACTACTTACGGCCATATGATGACGGTATATGAAACCAACGATAGTGCAAAGGTAGCCAAAGATTGTTTTGTAATCGCCGATAAGCAACATTATTGCCGCCGCTTTCATGCTGACCAGGCGCGTTTTAAATATACAGTTAATGGTGAAGACACAGATACAGTTTCGGGCCTTTTAATGCGCTACGATGAGTTGCTTGCAGAGACTGCCAATGTTGTTTCAATAAGCAAGCTAGGCCTTTAGCTTATTGTTTTTATTTGGGGTGATGCAGATGAAAAAATTGTTGCAAAAACTACTGCTTATTTTTTTATTGGTTAGCACAAACACGTTTGCAGAAACCGAATTTAAAATTATTACGCTGCAACACCGTTTTGCCAATGATTTACTGCCAACTATTACACCCATGGTTGGCGCAGATGGCACGGCTACAGGCATTAACAATCAATTAATTTTGCGTGCCAGCCCACAACGTATGCAAGAAATTGAAGCAATAGTGAGCCAGCTAGATATTGCGCGAGTGAATCGTAAAATTAGCGTAAAAAGCACTAACAATATTCAAAGCCTGCGTGACCGCACAGAAGCAACTGGCGCAGTTAAAGCTGGAAAAGTTATTATAACCAACGATAGACGCGCCTCAACAAACTCTGGCAACAGTTCAAGTTTTGGCAACATAATAGTTGAGCGCAACCAAAGTATTAACAATCAAAATACTAGCCAATTTCTAACTGTTTTAGATGGTGAACGCGCATTTATAAAAGTTGGGCAAATTGTGCCTTTTACCCAAGAGTGGATAACCATTACCAAGCGCTATGTGCGGATTGAACGCACAAACGATTGGCGCGAAATAAGCACGGGGTTTGCTGTGCGGCCGCGCACCATTGGCAATGTAGTTGAACTGACCATCACACCGCGTATTGCTAAGTTAAATAGCCAAGGCTTTATTGATTTTGAAGAGCTAACAACCACTATTCGCGTTAACTTGGGCGATTGGGTGGATATTGGTGGCACCATGCAATCAAATGACGAAATAAGTAGAAAAATTTTAGGCCTGCAAACGGCTACTAATGTGCAAAACAGTAGTTTACAAATTAAGGTTGAGTAACAAAACAAAGCTGATTTGAAAAATATGAAGACTTAAAGTTAAGTTTTCTTTGTAAATTGTTGCAAATCAACGATTTTTTTACTTAAAATTATCATAAATCCAAAAATTACTGGAATTTTTTGTAATTGCTGGTAAAATTCAACGCATTCGGTCGGGCTAAAGGTGGTCCACCGTAATTGGTTTATACTTTTAGTCTACACGTTAAGGAATACAATATGACACGTTCTGCCCTATTAGCTGCATTATTAGCACTTGCTTTAGTTGCTTGTGGCGAAAAACCTGCTGAAGAAGCTCCTGCTGCTGAAGCTGCTCCAATGGAAGCTCCAGCTGCTGAAGCTGCTCCTGCTGAAGCTGCACCAGTTGAAGCTGCTCCTGCTGCTGAAATGCCAGCTGAAGTTGCTCCTGCTGCTGAAGCTGCACCTGCAGAAGCTGCACCTGCTGCTGCACAGTAATTAATTTAGTTTTTAACTAAATTTAAAAAGCCGACTTTTAGTCGGCTTTTTTTTATTATCTATTATTTAAAAATGTCGCTCTTTTAAAGCGTGTTATCTGTATGCACAATACTTAAGTTGCCACTTTAAAATATTACTACTGGACGATATAAAATCTTTTAAGACATTAGCTAAAACTACGCCAAGCAAACCCAGTATCCTGCTGCGCAATACCCACCCAATCAAGCTCACAATTCAACACTTGGCTTATTGCCATTTTTGCCAAATCTACTGTGTTATTTTTAGCACTTAAATGTGCGGCAATAATATGTCTTAACTTAGTATTATCTAACTTAGCCAACAGCTCTGCGGCACTTAAATTATCTAAATGCCCAAGACGGCTACCCACACGCTTTTTAAGTGAATACGGATAAGCACCGTTTTCTAACATGCTTAAATCGTGATTGCATTCCAACACCAGCGCATCACAAGCATTTAACACTTGCTCAATATGTGGTGTTGATGAGCCTGCATCGGTAAGCACGCCTAACTTGTGCTTGCCATCAGTAAAAGTAAATTGAGTTGGTTCGCGTGCATCATGCGGCACAGGATAAGGTGAAACTTGAATATCTTGAATATCGAATCTGGTATGACTATCGATAATATTAATAATCACTTTTGCTTGATTATCAGCTTGCTCTGGCAGATAACGCTCGCACATTTTAAAACTACCATGCGTTAACCACACTGGAATATTGTACTTTGCAGCCAGCTTAAAAGCGCCTTTGGCATGATCATCATGTTCGTGCGTCACTAGAATACCAGTGATTTGCTCGGGCGCTAAATCTAATCGCTGCAAACGATTAAGCACATCTCGCGCGCTAAAACCGCAATCTAACAAAAGGCGAGTAGCCGCTTTTTCTATGACCATGCAGTTGCCTGCACTACCGCTACCCAGCGAGGCAAAACGCATCATTTGCTAGGTATTAAACAGCTATTTAAGCTGATCGTACAGTAAAGAAATAATACGGTTTGCCGTGCTGCTGCGGTTACGCTGGTCATCTTTATCAACCACATTCACGCGCGATCCACCATTTTCAGCCTCTACCACTTTAATGCGATATTGCTTAGAAGGATCCGTCTTGCCTTCATCACCCTTCCAAAATTGCAATTTATCGACAATAGTTTTCTCATCTTTTGGTTTAGATTTGTTTTCAACTTCGTCATCGTCACCCCAAAACTTCAAAGTATCAATCAAACCTTTTTTCTTTTTCGGGCCATCGTCAATATCTACATCGGCATAACGTACGTAAAATATGCCAGTTGAGCGATCTTTATCTTCAATTACAAAACCAATTCTATCTAACGCTAAACCCACACGACGCCAGCCGCGGTCAAATGAATCGTTAATGGTTAAGGTAACACTGCTATCTGCCTCTTTATTCACCTCTGCACGCTTTTCAACTACTGGGTTTGCCACAATTTCTTGTGCACGTTTTTCGGCAATACCTAATTTAACCATTAGGCGACGCATTAATTCTGCATCTAAATCACCATCGTTTGCTTCAGTTTTAGCATTAACTGGTTTAGTGCCGTCTAGGCGGTAACCATTTTCTATTTCGCCCAATGGGGTTTGCGTTCTATTTTTACCATCGTCTGGCGCACCACTTACGGTGCGGTGCGTCATATAAATTTCAGTAAAACCTTCTTTTTCGCCACGCTCTAAGCGCGTTCTAAATTTACGCCTATCGGCCAAACCAGAAAGCTTGTCTAGCCATTTATCAAATTTCTCACCAATATTTTTCTTGTCATCCTTGGCTTTAATGGCATCCGCTTCAATCCATTCTGTTTCCATCACACCAGTTTCAGCGTTTTCTACGCGCACTGCAAAACCTTGATCTATCCAAAACTCACGCACCACGGGCCATATTTTTTCGGCAGGTGCGTTTACCACTAACCAACGTTGGGCGCCCGCTTTTTCCATGCGCACGCTGTCAGTATCAGGCAGCACTTTTTCTACGCCCACTTCTTGACCATCTTGAGCCTGGTTGTAGCTGTTGGCAGTTGTAGCACCACCAGGCACGCTGTAAGCATCGCTGCTTTGGGCACTGGTTAAATCTGGGGGAACTTCTAACGGCCTAGCACGGCCTGCACCTTTGTAGTCAGACGAGGTATCAATAAACGGAATAGAATCGCAGCCACTTGCCAACAAGGCAAGCAACATGATTGAAATTAATTTTGCTGCATGTTGTTTCATTTTATTACCACCATTAAAGCATTTCTTTAAATTTTAGAGTATCTCAGCACTTTTCATCGCGCTTTTAAGCACATCGTGAAACTGAGCCGAACAATTTACTAATGGCAACCTGATGCCTTTTTTAATTAAACCCATCTGCTGCAATACCCATTTTGCTGGGCTTGGGTTTGATTCAACAAATAACTTTTGATGCAGCGCAAATAGTTTTGCATTAATTTGACGGGCTTTTATTGCGTTGCCTGCCAGTGCCGCCACACACATTTCGCTCATGAGTTTTGGCGCCACATTGGCAGTAACTGAAATTACACCATGCCCACCAAGCAGCATTAAAGCCATCCCTGTGGCATCGTCTCCACTATAGATGGCGAAGTTTCCAGGTGCGCGCAATAGTAAATCTGTGCCTCGCTCTATGCCACCTGTAGCATCTTTTATGCCCACAATATTAGGTATATCTGCCAATCTAAGCGCGGTATCGTTGCTAATATCACAACCAGTGCGGCCTGGCACATTATATAAAATCTGTGGAACATCTACAGCATTGGCCACCGCAGCAAAGTGTTGATACAAGCCTTCTTGCGTTGGTTTATTGTAATAAGGCGCCACCAATAAACAAGCATCTACACCCAGCGCTTTTGCTTTTGCCGTTAATTCAATGGCTTCTTTAGTTGAGTTAGCACCAGTGCCCGCTATAACCGCAACGCGGCCTGCGACTTGTTCGACTGTGGTTTCAATCAACAAACAATGTTCATCTAAATCAACCGTAGGCGATTCGCCGGTAGTACCAACAATTACAATGCCGTTTGTACCTTCAGCCACATGCCAATCAATTAAATGGCGCAATGCATCTAAATCTAAACTTCCATCGTCAAACATGGGTGTGACAATGGCAACTAAACTACCTTGCAGCATACAAAATCCTGCTAATTAAAAAATATTTCTTATTTTAACTGAAACTACTTAGCTAATGCTAAAACACGCAACAATCAACTTAATAAATCGTTTATATATTGCAAACTAGATTAAAAAATAATGACATATTCTGCATTTGCATATTGATAATTGCCAATATTTGCGTAATTTTTAATAGCTGTATTAGCTCTAATTTTAAGCAACGTTTAAACCTGAGTTTTGGTTGATATATATGATTAAGTACGTGGGAATTTACAACACTTTATACGCTCTAAACACCTGTAAACACGTTATAATCACTTAAAATTTTTAGGATTTTATTATTAATGTCTGAAAGCTATATTTTAATTTTAATTAGCACAGTTTTAGTCAATAACATTGTGTTGGTAAAGATTTTGGGCTTATGTCCATTTATGGGCGTTTCTAAAAAACTAGAAGCTTCTATTGGTATGGCTGCTGCCACTGCATTTGTATTGACGATTGGCTCAATGACAAGCTGGGCAATAAATCATTACTTGCTAGAACCTAACGACCTGCAATATCTGCGCACCCTTTCATTTATTGTAGTGATTGCGGGCGTGGTGCAGTTTACCGAAATGGTTATGGAAAAAAGCTTTCCCTTACTTTACCAAATGTTGGGTATTTTTTTACCGCTTATCACCACAAATTGCGCGGTGTTGGGTATACCGTTACTTAACGCACAAGCCAGCAAAAGCTTTATAGAATCTGGCTTGTATGGGTTTGGTGGTGCACTAGGTTTTTCATTGGTGCTCATTCTATTTGCCTCTATGCGCGAGCGTATGGAAGCCGCCGATGTGCCGGTTGCATTTAGAGGATCAGCTATTGCGATGGTGACTGCTGCGCTGATGAGCCTGGCTTTTATGGGCTTTGCTGGGCTCGATAAATACTAAAAATGTTGACCGCTTTATACATCATGCTAGGCCTGGCTTTGGCTTTAGGTGCGTTACTCGGTTTTGCTGCGCTTAAATTTAAGGTTGAGGGTGACCCACTAATCGCACGTATTGACGCCATTTTGCCGCAAACACAATGTGGGCAATGTGGCTATCCAGGCTGCAAACCTTATGCTACAGCCATAGCTGGCGGTGAAGCAGATATTAACCAGTGCCCACCAGGTGGCGATGCTGGCGTGCGTGCTTTAGCCGATTTAATGGGCATGGAATACAAGCCTTTAAATGCGGAAAATGGTGTAGAAAAACCAAAGTCTGTTGCATTTATTGACGAAGAAACTTGCATTGGCTGCACTTTGTGTATTCAAGCTTGTCCAGTAGATGCCATATTAGGCGCAGCCAAACATATGCATACCATTATTGCCAGTGAGTGCACTGGCTGCGAGCTATGTTTAGCGCCATGTCCTGTTGATTGCATTACCATGGAGCCAATTGGTGAAACACCAGATAACTGGAAATGGAAATATCCAGTGATACCGATTAAACCAGCTTTTACGCTGTAATTTCAGCAAAAAATTTAAAATATGAACGCACTTGTCAATTTATCTCAGACATTAAAATCTGGGCTATTAAAATCTGTTAAAGAAATTTTTCCGTTTCACGGCGGTGTACATCCGCCTGAAAACAAAGCGCAATCAACGCAATTACCCATTAAAAAATTAAGCCTACCCACAAAAATTGTGCTGCCGCTACGGCAACATGTAGGCAATATCCCCAAGGTAAAAGTGCAAGTGGGTGAGCATGTACTTAAAGGCCAGCTTATTGCAGAGGCAGAAGGCACGGTTTCAGCGGCTATTCATGCAACTACTTCTGGCACTATTACCGCCATTGACGATGCTACCATTCCACACCCGTCTGGCTTGCCAGATAGATGTATTACTATTACGCCCGATGGGGAAGATAAATGGGTTGAAAAAGCACCGCAAAATTGGCGCCATGCAGACAGAAAAACTTTGGTTGCCAGCTTGCGTTTATCGGGTATTGTTGGCCTCGGCGGGGCTACTTTTCCCACACATATTAAACTACGCGCAGATGGAAAATCAGGCGTGCGCACCTTAGTGATTAACGCTGCAGAGTGCGAGCCTTATATTACCTGTGACGATATGCTAATGCGCGAACGCGCCGATGAGATTGTGCAAGGCACGGCTATTGC
>JANMNC010000205.1:0-2966 GCA_031373695.1 Methylotenera sp.
AATGGATGCATGATATCTGAGCCTGCGCATACTGCTACTAAACCAGCTAACGGGCCATTATGTACAAAGCCAGGGTCATTTTTGCCCATAACCAGTGCCGCAATTGTGCCACCAACTAATGCCATAAGTGAGTTAACAGCCACTAAGCCAGAGATACCTTGAATAGCTTGTGCTGACATCACATTAAAGCCGAACCAGCCTACTGTAAGTATCCAAGCACCTAAGGCCAAAAATGGGATGCTTGAAGGTGGGTGTGCATTAATGCGGCCATCTTTAGCATAACGACCACTGCGTGCGCCCAGCAATATAACGGCAGCAAGCGCTATCCAGCCACCCATCGCATGCACCACAACAGAGCCTGCAAAATCATGAAAGCTTGCACCAAAATTGGCCAGTAACCAATCTTGTATACCGTAGTGCTTGTTCCAAGCAATACCTTCAAAAAATGGGTAAACAAAACCAACCAACAAAAATGTAGCGGCGACTTGCGGATTAAATTTTGCACGCTCGGCAATACCACCAGAAACTATGGCAGGAATGGCTGCTGCAAAGGTGAGTAAGAAAAAGAACTTAACTAAATCATACCCATTTTTAGCAGCCAAAACTTCTGCACCACTAAAAAAATTGACGCCGTAAGCAATGCTGTAACCAATAAAAAAATAAGCAACAGTAGATATAGAAAAATCTACCATGATTTTAACAAGTGCATTAACTTGGTTTTTTTTACGTACAGTGCCGACTTCTAAAAATGCGAAACCAGCATGCATGGCAAGCACCATAATGGCGCCTAGTAATACAAATAAAACATCTCCTGCAGACACTAGAGATTCCATTTACTTTTTCTCCCCTAAATTTAATACGCGGTTTTTATAAAAACAAGGCTAATGTTGCTGTTTTAAAGCAAAATTTAAGCCATTCGCACACCTATTGATTTTAAAGGAGTTTTAAAAAACGTATAAAAATATTTGCACTTTATTAGTGCTATGTGTAGTGCATTGCACTACTTTGAGGCGAAGCGCCCAAACTAAAGCATGCTTACAGTATTTGAGTTAAGAATGTACTTGTCTGCGTCTGGGTTACCTGCCCAAAAATGAAAAAATTCGCGCACAACCACCAAAAACAAGCGCCTGTTTTTCTTCACCTCAAACAAAGGCAAGGTAGCATCTACTGTGGTTCTGTAAATTTTATTACTTTTATCTGGTGCATCTCGCAGGCGCACCAACAAAATCTTAGCTAATTTTAAGCGGGTATCTATTAAGGTTTGCTCTGCATTCTCAAAACGTAATGCTTTTGTATAGGCTTTTAAGGCCCAGCTGTCGGTGGTGGCAAACTTTTCAGCATCTACTGTGTGCCATAAATCGCTTAAGCTCACTTCTACTGGCTTCCACTCAATGGGCAGCTGGTCTTTAGTAGCGTTATTACTAAATTGTGCCACTGCTTTTAAATCGTTAATCCAAAACGGATAATATTCACGGGCGATTACTAAACTTTCTGGCCAATCCGCTTCAGCCACTGAATCCATAAGCGCCTCAATCGCTAGCCGATACTCACCACCTACCGCAGCTTTATCAGCCAGCAGCGGCAGCAGCTTATTTAAAAAACTGGTGCGCTGCACAAAGGTTTCTGGGCCAAAGCCTTTTACCGTTAATAGCTTAAAATAAACCTCTAGCGCTTGTTGTTCGCGTTGTTGAATCATATTATTTATTTAAGTTAATTATTATTTTAGATTCTACTGCACAATCTATTGAAAAATATAATAAAACTCTCATATTGTGTAAACATATTGATTATATTTCGCTCGTTAACAATTAAAAAGACAAAAACTATTATGTTGGAATTAGTATTGCTAGCATTGCTAGTATTAGGTGCATGGTTTTGGTTAGATAGTATTTCAAAACGTGAAATTGCCATTAAGTTTGGACGTGATTTAGCCAACCGTTACCAATTGCAATTGCTGGATGAAACCGTAGCCTGTACTAAATTAAGCCTAGGTCGCGACAATCGAGGCCATGCACAACTGGTGCGCTTATATGCCTTTGAAGTGAGTGCCAACGGCGCCGAGCGCATGCAATGTAATTTGCAATTATTGGGCATGCAATTGCAAACATGGCATATTCCACCTTATGTACAGCCCATGCATTAATTGATTTTTTCTTAATTAATGCTTTAGTCAATTTACTAATTTAGATATGAATTGATTATTTAAATTGGTGCTGTTTAAAGCTCACTTCTAGCTCAAAAAATTATCATTTTTACAACAGTACATTAAAAAATTAATGTTTAATATGCAATTTTTTAATGCTCAAATAAAAACAGTTCTCATTTATGTTAACATTTAGTTTAAACATTTAAACGTTATATTAATCTAGATAGGAATTGAAATGAGTTTGGTTGCAGTCACTAAAAAACACGCAAATGTAACGCGTGATGAGCTTAAATTGTCATTTTTGAAATTAGCGATTCACAGTGCGCTAACCAGCGTTGTTTTTTTTGCCAGCGCTACGGCACAAGCAGAAACAAACGAGATTGATTTACCAGCTGTAGACGTTACTGCACCTCGCGCAAGTGATACGCAACCAGTTAAAGGCTATAACGCTAAAAAAAGCTCATCATCTACTAGAACAGATACCGAGTTACGCGATACGCCACAATCTATTACCGTTATTCCACAAGATTTAATTAAAGATCAATCAATACAAAGTATCGGCCAAGCAGTGCAATATGTGCCTGGCGTACAAGCCGCTCAAGGCGAAGGCAATCGTGATGCGTTGATTTTCCGTGGCAATGCAACGACTGGTGATTTATTTGTAGATGGCTTGCGCGATGACGTACAAACTTATCGCGACCTTTATAACACTGACCGTTTAGAAGTGTTAAAAGGTCCAAACGGCATGGCATTTGGCCGTGGTGGTGCAGGTGGTGCGATTAATCGCGTGAGCAAACAAGCAGGCTGGGATCCAGTCGCT
>JANMNC010000208.1:0-3732 GCA_031373695.1 Methylotenera sp.
CTACGGTGCCAGCGGACATGGGAAGGTGATAATAGAAATACTGGAAAGTAATAACGAGCCTTCCATTCAGATTTGGGATGATGCCGAAAAGCCACCTATATGGGAGTATCCGGTTGTTAAGCCATTGCCATTAGGTAAATATACTGCAGTGATTTGGTGTTCTATCACTGACAAGATTTATGACGGTGATTGTTCAGCGCCAAAAAATAAGCAACCCTATTACTTTACCCTGTTACCCAACGCTCACCAACCCATTACTATTCGCTGGAACATCCCTTAATGTCTTTTGATGATTTGGTTAAAAAACTGCCTTTTATAAAGCAAGTTAATTCTGTTTTAGTGTGTGAGGTTAATCATTTAAGCTTTAAAGCCGCGGTCATTATGCGGCAAGCAGATAAGTTAGTGATTAAACACGAATTTATCCTTGCAATGGACGAGCAAAATAATGTGGTTAAACAAACCATTACCAAATTGCGCCAACAAGGCTGGCTTGGTAACAACGCCATACTGCTTAGCCCTGCTGTGCTAAGCGCTTTGGTAGATTTACCCATACCGCATAAAAATAAATTATCACCCTCTCAAATTTCCGAATCAATTCGTTGGGAAATTGAACCACTAATTAGCCAACATCAAAAAATATTGGCTATCGGTCGTATTTTGATAAGCCAAGGCTTATTAACAGAAACGCAAGTTGACGACATTTTAAACCAGCAATCTTATGCCAATAATAAGCGCTCAAAAAACATAGCTGAACCCTTTAGCTACAAACGTTTTGGCGAAATTGCTATTGAAATGGGGCTTATCAATCAATCACAATTAGAAACTTGCTTAGGTAGATATCAAACCACGGGCGAAGATATTAAATGTGGTTGGTCTGTACAAGCGGTTGCGCCTAAAAAGTCTGAGAATAATCAACACCAGTGGTTAACAAGTGCTGTTAACGAGAGCATTTTGCGTCAATGGCAAGCAAGCTTTGCTGCACATAATATTCAGCTAACCTATCTTTACCCACTAACTGGCTGCGCAAGCGGCACCTTAACCTTAAATAATCAGTCAGCCAAGCCACAGCTACTGCTTGAGCTGCACGATTGCGTGTTATCAGCCACTCAATTAAGGGCTAATCACATACATGCTTTGCACAGCCATGCTAATGCAGCGGGTAATACTTTAAATAACTGTGCAGAAATTTATCATTTGTTAGATTCAGCCGAATTTGAAACGATATGGCTAGCCAATTCAAGTACTAACAATGCACTTGAAGCCAGCAACTTTGCAGATAATCTGGCGCAAGTATTACAACACCCTGTTAAAACATTAATTAACCCTAGCGAGCTAGTGACGCTAGGTATGTTAGGTGCAGCCCGCAATTTTATGAAAATGAAAGGTGCTGAACTAATTGCTGGCATACCAGTAAAAGAGGCGCAGCCACCATTATTACAAAGGGTAAAAGTGCGTGCCGTGCTTGCGGCAATTAGTTTGCTACTGGGTTTAGCTGTTGCAGAAGGCGTGCTACAAATACGCCAAAGCTTAATTGAGTTAGCCAATAAAAATATTAGTGAAGATGTAAACAAAGTAGACAATGCAATTGCTAGGCTAAACACTAAAGCAGATAAAGTTAAGCAATTAAAAGAACTAATTAAAGTTAAAAGTGAAGATACAAAAGAAATTCAATCTACCGTTAATTTACTCACTATCGATATACCCAAACGCAATATATTGGTGAATACACTGTTAAATGATATGAGCCGCTCGGTTTCTGCCGATGTGGTAATTGACCGATTATCAGAAGACCCAATGTTTGGATTTAGCATTCAGGCATGGTCGCTTAACGAAAAATCTGCGCAAGAGTTTGTAAAGTATTTTCAACTTGCAGTGCATGCATTGGGCTTAAAGATCAAAGATGTGACAGTTTCACAGCAGACTGGTCGATTAGGATTGATCGGCTATTCGGTTAAATTTAATGCCACTAATTTAGATGATGATGCCTGGTTAAAAGCCAAACAATACCCAAACACCTTTTCACCAGCCAAAGTTAACTCGTTAAGTGAAAAACAGGCCATACCAGTTGAAACCCTTAAAACATCGGTAGCCAGCCAACCAGCAGAAATCAGTCAAGCCGCGGAAATAAAACCATGAATTTAGAAAAAATATCTAACCGCGAACAAATATTAATTTTTGTAGCGGTGTTCACCATAGTCGTTGGTGCGTATACCTTTTTTAGGGCTATGCCTAAGCTAAGAGCATTAACTGTATTACAAACAGCATTAGAGCAAAACCAAGAAAAAGTAAAAAACCCTATCTTGCCAGAAGAGGTGCTAGACGAGCCAGATGAATTGCAAGAAAAACTGGATGATTTGGAATCTGAGCTGGCTAGCAAACAAGTAAGTTTAGTCAATGCAGAACAGGGATTAGCTTCTACAGATAACCAAGATATGCTGCTAAAGATATCAGAAGCGGCACGTGTAACTAATGTACGAGTTACTGAAAATGTACCCTATTTAGTGCCTACTAAAGATGGCACAAGCACCCAAACTAATAAACAAAAACTTTCTAAACGCCAACAGAGAAGATCAGACCGAGAAGCTAGAAAGTTAGCCAGAAAAAATGGTAACGCCAATATACAGGGCACAGCTGCGGCAGGAGCTGCCCCCAAAGAAGGTGAACTTATTTATAAGCTTGTTAATGAAATTGAGCCTCCACGACCCCTGCAAAGAATAAGTATAGAAGGAAACTTTGGCGATTTACAAAAGTTTATTCAAGCAATTAATAATTTACCTTTGCTTGCAAGCATTGTGCGATTAGACATTAACACTTCTATCGTAACGCCACCGCAAGGCATGCCACAGCCTATTAGCGCCACCATGATTATTGCTATTTAGCTGGCAAGAAAGAATCTATTTATCATGGCATTTAATGCAGAACAACTAATAGAAGCTGGCTTGCAGCAAGGCTTAATTGATACTAATACGCTGAGTATATTACGTGCAGATGCAAGGCGCTTACGCGTTGATTTACTAGATGTTGTAACTGCACGCTACCGGTTGCCTATTGCCGCTTTTTATCGCGCCGCAGCAGAGGCTAGAGGTATAGCATTTACCAATCAAATTAGTGTATTGCCCAGTGCAGATTTGCTTAAGAAAATTCCACAGGCATTAATCAAACGTAAAATTTTACTGCCACTTTCACAAGATAATAACGGAGTGGTTTTGGCGGTATCAGATCTAAATGATAGCGCTACGATAGAATCAATTAAGCGAATAATAGGTGCACAAGTGACTATTGTAGCTGCTGAGCCAAACGTGCTAAATGCCGCAATTAATAGAGCGTATGCAAATATACAATCAAGTGAAGCTAGCAATACTGAAGCTGGTAACGTAGAGGTTGATTTAATTGCTTTATTGGATAATATTTTTAAAGAAGCATTTTTGCGCAGGGCTTCAGATATACATTTAATGCAAGACGACTTTGGTTTGAGAGTGCGTTTGCGTGTAGATGGCGATTTGCAAGATTATGTAACTGAGACAGCACATGATGAAACTGTAGCCAGCAGCCTGATTTCGCGCGTGAAAGTGCTAGCCAATTTAGATATTGCTGAACAACGCGAACCACAAGATGGTGGCATGTCTTATTATTTACCCCCGCCATTTGATTCTGAATTTAATATTAGGGTTGCCACTGCGCCCACTAGGCTTGGTGAGCGCGTTACCATGCGCGTATTGGGGCAAGATGCAC
>JANMNC010000016.1:0-7897 GCA_031373695.1 Methylotenera sp.
ACTGCATTAACAGGAAGGCGAATGGTGAATAAATTTAGGTTTTTTGGCCGCTTTTTTAGGGGTGTTTTTTGCATCATTTTTACTACTTACTCTTTAGCGGCTTTAGCTACCGCACCCGAAACACGCGCTAATAAGCGTGCATCAAACGGTTTAGGGATAATATATTCGCGGCCAAACTTAAGTTCAGTTAAGTTATACGCTGCCAACACTTCTGCAGGCACTGGCTCGCGAGCCAACTCGCTCAAGGCCATTGCTGCGGCAATTTTCATTTTTTCAGTTATCTGCGTGGCTTTGGCATCTAAGGCACCCCGAAATAAATAAGGAAAGCACAGCGCGTTATTGACTTGGTTAGGAAAATCACTGCGACCTGTGGCCATTAAAATATCATCACGCACTGCATGCGCTAAGCTTGGTAAAATTTCAGGGTCTGGGTTAGCCAAAGCAAATATGATTGGATTCTTAGCCATGCCTTTTATTAAGCTGGCATCTAGCGCATTTTTAGCAGAAACACCAATAAACACATCGGCATTTGGCATTACATCGGCCAGCTGTTTTGCATCACTTGGCGCCACTGCCAACTCGCGATTGTTATCATGCAAATCGGCGCGACTGCTATCTAATACGCCACTTCTATCCACCATCGTAATATTAGTAGCGCCCATTAGCTTGAGTAATTTCGCACAAGAGCAACCAGCCGCACCTGCTCCTAGAAACACAATTTTGGCTGTTGGCAGCGATTTGCCTTGTAGCTCAAGCGCGTTTATTAATGCGGCCGCTACAATCACGGCAGTGCCGTGCTGGTCATCATGAAACACGGGTATATCTAAGCGTTTTTTTAGCTCGTTTTCAATATAAAAGCAGTGAGGTGCCGCAATATCTTCTAAATTAATGCCACCAAAAGTTGGTGCAATATTCACCACGGTTTGAATAAACTCATCTGGAGTGGCCGCGTTGATTTCGATATCAAACACATCTATACCTGCAAAACGCTTAAACAATACAGCTTTGCCCTCCATAACTGGCTTGCTAGCCAGTGCGCCCATGTTACCTAAGCCCAAAACGGCTGTGCCATCAGTGATGACAGCAACCAAGTTACCTTTGTTGGTATATTTGTATGCGTTGGCGGGGTCCGCATGAATCTCACGTACGGGTTCAGCCACCCCAGGTGTATAGGCAAGCGACAAATCATCTTGCGTTGCGCAAGGTTTAGACGAATCGACACTCAACTTTCCTGGCTTGGGGAATTGGTGATAATCGAGTGCGCGTTTTTTTAGGTCGTCCATACTTTGCTTTCTTTTAAATGGCTTTTTTTATTCCAGCTCAGACATGTAGTGGTGATCATCGGTTAAACACAGGCCTAATCTCCACTCCATTGGCTTATCACCATAGGTATAAGATACGCGCTCTATACTTAACAATGGCGCACCTAGCTTTAAATTTAGCGCCTCTGCTACTTCTTTATCGGCTGCAACTGCTGTTAATCTTTCTTCGGCGCGAATCATTCTAATGCCGTACTCAGTTTCATACATGCTATACATTGAGCCTTGGTTTTCTTCAACGCGTGTAGCATTTAAACCCTTAAATGGCGCGGCTGGTATCACGATATGATCGTAAATTAACGGTCTGCCCGAAAAGGTTAACAGGCGCTTAACTTCTATTAAAGCAGCACCTGCCTTAATATCTAAAACGCTTGCCATGTGATTATCTGCTTTGGTTTTAGTGCAACTTAGCAATTCATTTTGCAGCACTTCTTTTTGGCCATTAGCAGCAGTTAAGCGTAAAAAACGCAGCTTAATACCTTCTTCGTTATGCGTAGCTACAAAAGTGCCTTTACCTTGGCGGCGAATCAAAATATTCTCACCCGCTAGGCTATCGATGGCTTTGCGCACCGTGCCCTGAGACACTTTAAAGCGTGATGCCAAATCAATTTCACTGGGAATCATTTCTCCAGGGCGCCATTCACCACCAATTAAGCTCTGCGTTAATAGCACCTTAATTTGATCGTATAACGGCCTGTAGCTGGGCGAGTTGTAGGCTTTATCCATCATCATAAAAAACCTCACTTGGGTATGTAAGTAAAATTAAAACATATCCAATTAAAATAGTCTAGTAATTTATATCTTATACAAGACGTATCTTATATAAGACATAAGATATTTGTTGACATTGAATTATTGCTGTCTATATAATTAGTTCCGTTATCAATTAAAAAAATATTGTTATGGAAAATTGTTTTCGCCCACGTCGCTCTGCACTATATGTGCCTGGATGCAACCAGCATTATTTGGATCGTGCACGCACATTACCTGCAGATGCCGTCATTCTTGATTTAGGCGACCCTATATTGTTGGCGTTTAAAATTGAATCGCGCAATAACGTTGTAGCCGCAGTAAAACAAGGTGGTTACGGCTCGCGTGAAGTTATTGTGCGTGTCAATAACTTGGATTCTATTTGGGGGCATGACGACATTAAAGCTGTCGCTAACATTGGTGCCGATGCCATCCTGTTTCCAAATATAGAGTCTGCAGAAGACGTGCACACCGCACTAAAACTGCTAGATGATGCAGGCGGTGAGCACATGCCAATCATGGTGATGATAGAAAGCCCTATTGCGGTACTAAACGCTAAAGAAATCGCAAGCGCGTCAGATCGTATTGTTTGCATCATGATGGCAACATCTGATTTAACTTCACAATTACATGCAAGAGTAACGCATGAGCAAAGTGCAATTTTAACGGCGCTATCTATGGTGATTTTAGCTGCACGCGCATATGGACGTTGCGTAGTAGACGGTATCACCAGCGACTTTAAAAACATGCATTCGTTTGAATATGCCTGCCGATTAGGCCGCGACATGGGGTTTGATGGTAAAACTTTAGTACACCCAGGGCAAATTGCCTACAGCAACGATGCATACACACCAAAATCATCTGAGGTAGCTGAAGCGCGCGCTATTATTCAAGCGCTAAAAGAGGCGAATGAAGCGGGCCTTGGCACGGTTGTGGTTAAAGATAAACTGGTAGAACATCACCATGTTAAAGCTGCGCAGCGCTTGCTAAAACATTATGAAATGATTGCAGAGCTTGAAGAAGAGTTTATTTAAATGACGGCTACCAACATCAATATATCAACAAAAATTAACGCAGGTCGATTTTTTGAAGACTTCACACTCAATGATGTGATTCAACACGCCACACCGCGCACCGTGACTGCAGGCGATTGCTCGCTCTATATTGCGCTGTATGGAGGCCGCAACCCATTGCATTGCAGCGAACCTTTTGCACAAACACTAGGCTATAAAACCACACCAGTTGATGATTTACTCGCTTTTCACATTGCATTTGGCAAAACCGTACCCGATGTTTCGGTAAATGCGGTAGCCAACTTGGGCTATGCCGATGTGCGATTTTTACAAGCCATTTTTGTTGGCGACACCCTTTCCACCTCTAGCCAAGTCATTGGATTAAAACAAAATAGCAACGGGAAAAGCGGTGTGGTGTGGGTACGCTCAACCACCACAAATCAGCGCAGCGAACCCGTATTAAGCTGGGTGCGCTGGGTGATGGTGCATAAAAATAATACAGAAGCCCCTGCGCCAGTAACGGTGATACCAACGCTGCCGAGTTTTGTTGCGCCTGAACACTTGCAACTACCCAGTTATTTTTCGGCTACAAACTTTGATGCCAAAGCGACAGGTGGTGAATATTTTTGGGAAGACTACCAAGTCGGCGAGCGCATCAACCACGCTGCTGGCATGACCATTAACCCTGCCGAGCACTCAATGGCCACACGCTTGTATCAAAACAATGCGCGCTTGCATTTTGACGACCACTTAATGAAAACCTCGAGCTTTGGACAACGCTTGGTGTACGGCGGTGTGGTTATTTCCATCTGCCGCGCATTGAGTTATGAAGGCTTAGAAAACGCGCTTTCTATTTTAGCTGTTAATGCTGGTACGCACACCAACCCAAGCTTTGCTGGCGATACGATATACACACGCACTGAAGTACTAGATGCTTGGGCATTACCTGGGCGTAGCGATGTTGCTGCTTTGCGTTTACGCATGGTGGGAATAAAAAATATACCTGCTAGCAATTTAGAAAACATCAAAACCGAAAATGGCTACCACCCCAATGTGGTGCTAGATTTAGATTACACCGTGCTTATGCCACGTAGAGGAAAACAATAACATGGTACATCCAAATGACGCTTTATTCGGTGGTGAAAAACCTTTTCCATTGATTCCTGCTTGCGAGCATTTTGCAGGTAGCGAAAAATTAATCTTAAAAGCACTTGGCCTACAAGATACTAACAACCCAAATGCTGTCGGCCCAGTATTTGATATTACTTGCGATTGCGAAGATGGTGCAGCTAGCGGACAAGAGCGTGATCACGCTGAGATGATTGTGCGCGTTTTAAATAGCGATGCAAATAAACATAAAATGGCAGGCGCACGTATCCACGATTACACGCATCCTGCTTGGAAGCAAGACATTGATATATTAGTGGGTGGTGCTGGCAATGTGCTTAGTTACATCACAATTCCTAAATGTACCAGCTTGGCTCAAGCCGCTGAGATGATTGCCTACATTCAAAAAACAGCCACTTTTAATGGCATACAGCAAAATGGTAAGTTGCGTGAAATTCCAGTGCATATATTAATTGAAACGCATGGCGCACTAAACCAAGTACATGAAATTGCCAAATTGCCATGGGTTCAAGTATTAGATTTTGGCCTAATGGATTTTGTAAGCGCACATCACGGTGCCATTCCTGCATCAGCTATGCGTAGCCCTGGCCAATTTGAGCATCGCTTACTAGCGCGTGCCAAAGCAGAGGTGGTTTCTGCAGCACTTGCAAACGGCGTTGTGCCCGCACATAACGTGACGTTAGATTTAAAAAATGTTGAAACCACACAAGGCGATGCGCACCGCGCACGTAATGAGTTTGGTTTTATGCGCATGTGGAGCATTTATCCTACGCAAATTGGTGCCATTGTTGATGCAATGAAACCTAATTTTGACGAAGTAACTGATGCTGCAAATATTCTGCTAGCTGCCCAGCAAGCTGATTGGGGCCCAATTCAATATGCGGGCGAGCTACATGACCGCGCAACTTACCGCTACTTTTGGGAAGTGCTTCAGAAGGCAAAATTAACGGGCGTTGCTATTTCTGACGAAGCTAGTGCGGTATTTTTTTAAAACATATTTAGCCACATAGAACACAGAGCTCACAGAGAAAAGCAAAATCTAAAACATATTTGATTAGATTTATTTGATGGAAATACAAATTATCATCAATAAATACTGAGTGAATGGAATAGTTTTAAGATTTTCTCTGTGGACTCTGTGCCCTCTTTGGCTAAAAAATAAAGGTTTAAATATGCAACAAAATAACACTGCAGGCGCTCGTTTTCGTGCCGCAATAGCCGCCGAAAAACCGCTACAAATAATTGGCGCCATTAATGCATATCACGCCATGCTTGCTACCCAAACAGGGTTTAAAGCGTTGTACCTTTCTGGCGGCGGTGTAGCTGCTGGCTCTCTGGGCTTGCCTGATTTGGGCATTTCAACATTAGAAGATGTGTTAATTGATGTGCGCCGTATTACCGATGCGGTAGATACACCATTATTAGTAGATATTGATACTGGCTGGGGTGGTGCATTTAATATTGCACGTAGTGTTAAAAGTGTGGCAAAAGCAGGTGCTGCCGCAGTGCACATTGAAGACCAAGTAAGCAGCAAGCGTTGTGGACATCGTCCTAATAAAGCTGTTGTAAGCCAAGCTGAAATGGTGGACCGCATTAAAGCCGCAGTAGATGCCAGAATTGACCCTGATTTTGTGATTATGGCACGCACCGATGCTTTAGCTGTGGAAGGCTTGCAGTCTGCTATGGACCGCGCCTGCGCTTGCGTTGAGGCAGGCGCTGATATGATATTTCCAGAAGCGATGACAGAACTTGGCATGTATAAACAATTTGTAGATGCCGTTAAAGTACCCGTACTAGCCAACATTACCGAGTTTGGTAGCACGCCGTTATTTACAGTGGATGAGCTGGCAACAGCCGATGTGAGCATGGTGTTGTACCCACTTTCGGCTTTTAGAGCCATGAACAAAGCTGCGCTTACGGTATATGAAACCATGCGTAAAGAAGGGACGCAGAAAAATGTGGTGGGCTTAATGCAAACCCGCATGGAGCTTTACGAGCACTTGGGTTATCACATGTTTGAACAAAAGCTAGACGCCTTATTTCAACAGGAGAAATAATTTTGGAAGCGACAACAAACTCTAACCCTACACCAGAAGCGCCAAAAAAGAAAAAAGGCGTAGCGCTAGCTGGCGTTAATGCTGGGTCTACAGCCGTTTGCACGGTTGGTCATACCGGTAACGATTTACATTATCGTGGTTACGATATTGTAGATTTAGCTAAATACACAACATTTGAAGAAGTCGCCTATTTGCTCATTCATGGTGAATTGCCAAACAGCGTTACTTTAAACGCGTATAAAACCAAATTAAAAACATTACGAAGCTTGCCAGAATCACTTAAAAAAGTACTAAGAGAGATTCCTAAAAGCGCACACCCAATGGACGTAATGCGTACTGCTTGTGCCATGCTAGGCACGCTTGAGCCAGAAGCCGCCGACAGAAATACTGATGCAGCAAAAGATTTAGGTGATAGGCTAATTGCATGTTTTGGCTCAATTTTAGTGTATTGGTATCAATTTAGTCATTATGACCGCCGTATAGAGGTGGAGACCGATGACGATAGTATTGCGGCGCATTTTTTGCATATTTTGCATAGCAAAAAACCCAGCCAATTACATATTGATGCCATGAACACATCACTTGTTTTATATGCAGAGCATGAGTTTAATGCCAGCACGTTTACAGCGCGTGTTATTGCTGGCACTTTGTCTGATATGTATAGCTGCATTACAGGCGCAATTGGTGCGCTACGTGGCGCAAAACATGGTGGTGCAAATGAAGCAGCCATGGAAATTATTGAGCGCTATAAAAATGCTGATGAAGCTGAAGCCGACATTTTGGCACGCATGGCCCGTAAAGAAATTATTATTGGTTTTGGTCACCCTGTGTACACCATTGCAGACCCACGCAATGAATCAATTAAAGCAGTTTCGCGTAAATTATCTGAGGATAACGGCAATATGACGCTTTTTGAGGTTTCTAGCCGTATTGAAGAAGTGATGTGGCGTGAGAAAAAAATGTTCCCTAATTTAGATTGGTACAGCGCCAGCAGCTACCATTTAATGGGCGTGCCGACGAGCATGTTTACCCCAATATTTGTTATTTCGCGCACCACAGGCTGGGTTGCACACGTGATTGAGCAACGTATCGATAATAAGATTATTCGCCCCAATGCGGAATACGTGGGGCCAGAAAACCGGGCCTTTGTGCCATTGAATAAACGTTAAAACCATTTTAGCCACAGAGAACACAGAGTTCACAGAGCAAGTCTTGAAAGCTTAAATACAGGCGAATAGTAACAACAAGGAATGATTCGTTATTAACCAAATAAGTATGGTGTGTTTTTGGTTTCCTCTGTGAGCTCTGTGTTATCTGTGGCTTATTTTTTTATATTTGAAAGCTAACCCATGTCATCACACATATCTAACATACGCCCTGCCCCCGACCAAGTCATTGTAGACATTGCAAATTATGTCGCTGATTTTGAAATTGCCTCAACCGAGGCTTTTGATACAGCCCGTAACTGCTTGATGGATACTTTAGGTTGCGGATTTGAGGCGCTAGATTACCCCGCTTGCACCAAAATATTAGGCCCAGTAATTGCAGGCACTGTTGTACCAAATGGCGCAAAAGTGCCAGGCACTTCGTATCAGCTAGACCCAATTTTAGCCGCATTTAATATTGGTGC
>JANMNC010000026.1:0-3716 GCA_031373695.1 Methylotenera sp.
GGTTCGGCATCATTTAAAAACTTTACTTTGTCTTCTTGTGCATTAAGTGGATTTTGCTCGGTTAAATGCTGCACAATATATTGTGACAGCGGCATTGCCGCTAGCATTTCAAGCTCAAATTTCTCTTTACCAAATTCACGCACATAACTATCTGGATCATGCTCTTTCGGCAGAAATAAAAATCGCAATTTTAAGCCATCAGTTAGTGCTGGTAGCGCGTTCATGGCTGCACGCCAAGCAGCGGTGCGCCCTGCATTATCGCCATCAAAACAAAACACGATTTCATCCGTTTGGCGCATGAGCTTGGTAATGTGAAACGGTGTGGTAGCCGTGCCCAGCGCAGCAACAGCGTAATCAATACCAAATTGCGCCAATGCAACTACATCCATGTAGCCTTCTACCACCAGCACACGGCCTGCGTCTCTTATTGCGCGGCGCGCCACAAATAAGCCATACAGCTCATGACCTTTTTGAAACAGCGGTGTCTCTGGTGAGTTGTAATATTTGGGCGTATCTTCAGCGTTAATAACGCGCCCACCAAAGCCAATTACCTGGCCTTTTTGATCGTGAATCGGAAACATAATGCGGTCTCTAAACCGGTCATAACGCTTGCCTTGCTCGTTCACCACTACCAAACCTGCGGTTTGCAAAGCTTCATTTTCGTAGTTTGAAAATATACCTTGTAAGTTTTGCCAGCCAGCTGGCGCGTAACCAATTTGAAATTTAGCCGCAATTACGCCACTTAAACCACGGCCTTTTAAATAATCAATCGCGCGTGGCGAGCCTTTAAGCTCAGTTTTATAAAAATTGGCCGCCTGTTGCAAGCTCTCTTGTAGGCCTAATTTAATGGTTTTATTAGTAGCATCTGCCTCGCGCGAAGCAGGCGTAGATTGCTCTTGCGGGACAATCATACCAACATTTTTAGCTAAATCGTTAACCGCTTCTATAAAGCTTAAACCCGCATATTCCATCAAAAACCCAATAGCGGTGCCGTGTGCACCACAGCCAAAACAATGGTAAAACTGTTTGGTGGGGCTTACTGTAAAACTAGGAGATTTTTCATTATGAAACGGACAGCAGGCAGAATAATTTGCACCAGCTTTTTTAAGTGGCACACTCTTATCGACTACATCGACAATATCGACGCGATTGAGTAAGTCTTGAATAAAGCTATCTGGAATCAAAATTAAGCCATCTAGATTTTTAGTGAGTATCAGTAATTTTAACTTACTTTACAAAACAAAAAAGGAGCTAATCGCCCCCTTAATTTTTAACTCTTTAAAACTTAACCCATTAACGCGTAAACTAAGCCAGCCGCGCCTTAATTAAACCAGATATTTTACCCATATCGGCTTTGCCCGCTACCAGTGGCTTAATGGCTGCCATCACCGCACCCATGTCTTTCATGCCTGCAGCGCCTGATTCTACAACTACTTTTTCTAATATGGCTTTTACTTCATCTTCGGTTAACTGTTGCGGCAAGTACGCTTGCAATACAGTTACTTCAAATTTTTCTATATCGGCTAAATCAGTTCTGTTGGCAGATTCAAACGCGGTAATCGAATCACGGCGTTGTTTAAGCATTTTTTCAATTACAGAAATTACATCGCTATCATTCAGCTCGATGCGCTCATCTACTTCGCGCTGTTTAATTGCCGCCAGTAATAAGCGAATCGCACCAAGACGCACGCTATCTTTAGCGCGCATAGCGGTTTTCATATCTTCTGTAATTTGCTGCTTAAGACTCATTAAATATTATTTATTTGAAATAAAATTTAAGACTGATTGCTAATGTATTGATCGAAATTAGCTTCGTAATCGGCGATATTTTCAGTCAAACCAATTTTGTATTGGTTAACAAAATAATCAATTGCCGCAGCTTTTTCTGTATCAAACGCCTGCTTATCACCGCATTGTGATGCGATTACAAAAGCGTTAAACCTTGCAGCGGCATATAAAAAGCCAGCCGCAACAGTGCTGCGATCAATCGTTTTATTTTGCTCATTAGCTAAGTTAATAAAACTGTCGGCAGCAACCCAAAACGCATCCTCAGGCTTAGCTTCAGGTTTTGTGGTCGCGTCTTCTTGCGCTAATTTAGCGTCAGCCATTTTTGGCTTTAGTAAAGTTTAGCTGGAAGTGTTTGATTGCGTAAACGACGATACTGGCGTTTAACCGCAGCTGCCGCTTTACGTTTACGTTCCCAAGTTGGTTTCTCGTAAAACTCTCTTGCACGAAGGTCATTTAACAAACCTGTTTTTTCAATTAGACGTTTAAAACGGCGCAGGGCAACGTCAAACGGCTCATTCTCTTTTACGCGTACACTAGACATGCATTCTCTCTTATCGACAAGTACTTAAATAATGCTTGGGTTTCAATGCAGAAACTCAAGAAAAGTCCACTATTTTAATCGTATAATTGCTTTTGTTCAACCTCTATTGTGTATTTGTTATGCAAACACACATAATTCATTCGTAATTTAAGTATTTAAGGCAATAAATGTTAGTTTTAGGTATTGAATCCTCTTGTGATGAAACTGGTGTTGCGTTGTACGACACTGAAAATGGATTGCTATCGCACGCACTACACTCGCAAGTGCAAATGCATGCAGAATATGGTGGCGTGGTGCCAGAACTAGCATCGCGCGACCATATTCGACGTGCCTTGCCGCTAACTCAGCATGTATTAAGCCAAGCCAATAAAACCTTGCAAGATATTAACGGCATTGCCTACACACAAGGCCCAGGGCTGGCTGGCGCCTTATTGGTAGGCACCAGCATTGCGCAATCATTGGCTTTTGCGCTTAATATACCAAGCGTTGGCGTGCACCATTTAGAAGGCCACTTACTGGCTGCATTACTAGAACCAAACCCGCCACAATTTCCATTTGTGGCGCTGCTAGTTTCTGGCGGGCATAGCCAACTAATGCGTGTGGATGGCATTGGTGAGTACACATTACTAGGCGATACGCTAGATGACGCGGCAGGTGAGGCCTTTGATAAAACTGCTAAATTATTGGGTTTAGGCTACCCAGGTGGCCCAGCACTGGCTAAATTAGCCACGCTAGGTAAAGAGCGTTTTAAATTACCAAGACCACTATTAAATAGCAAAGATTTAAATTTTAGTTTTAGCGGCTTAAAAACGGCCGTGCTTACTTTAGCCAATAACAATCAACCTTTAACTGATGACGTTAAGGCAGATATTGCGTGGGAGTTTCAAGAAGCCGTGACAGAAATTTTAACCACTAAATGCATGAGCGCATTACGCGAAACGGGTTTAGATAACTTAATTGTCTCGGGCGGTGTAGGCGCAAACACAAGGCTGCGCGAGCGGCTTAACACGGCAACTAAGAAAAAGTTGTGTAAAGTAAGTTACCCGCGTTTAGAATTTTGCACCGATAACGGCGCCATGATTGCGTTTGCAGGGGCTATGCGTTTAAAAGCCACGCAAGCTGCACAACAAAATTACGGTTTTAGCATCAAGCCGCGTTGGAACTTAGCAGAACTAGCTAAACCTTAAACCTTCTTTTTAAAGCCTGATTCGGTACCAGCCAGCAATTTTTGAATATTAGTCCTGTGCCGCCAAATCAGCATTACTGTCATTATTAAAACCATCAATACGTAATCTTTGTAGGGCAGTAAAAACCATGCATAAACTGGCGCTAATATAGCCGCCACAACTGCTGCCAATGACGAATATCGTGTTAATGCAAATACCAG
>JANMNC010000063.1:0-2952 GCA_031373695.1 Methylotenera sp.
GCTGCCTTCGCCAACATTCCTCCCGAGTCGTCATTCCGACAAACGTCGGAATCCAGTGTCTTAAAGTCGCTAGATTCCGACTTTCGTCGGAATGACTTTTTTAGAATTTTAGACCTTGGCACAGGCTCTGGTGCGATTGCACTGGCCATTGCCAAATATCGCCCACAAGCCTTTGTGTTGGCGCTAGAGGCTTCGCAAGCAGCGCTGGATGTTGCCACAGAGAATGCACAAAACTTAAAAATACCTAACGTGGAATTTGTGTTGAGTGATTGGTTTTCAGCTTTAAGCGAGCAAAATAACACGCAAAAATTCGACCTGATTGTCAGCAACCCGCCTTACATTGAAGCCAACGATGTGCACTTAAACCAAGGCGATTTACGTTTTGAGCCATTATCAGCATTGGCTTCTGGTGCGGATGGCTTGGATGATATTCGCACAATAGTGACGCAAGCACCGCAATACTTAAAGCCGCATGGATGGCTGATGCTGGAGCATGGCTATAATCAAGCGGATAAAGTTGCAACTTTATTGAAACAAGCTGGTTTTACTGAAATTGGCCATGCATTAGATTTGGCTGGTATTCAAAGGGTAACGTTAGGGCGATTGATTTAAATACTGATTTTTAAGTTGAATATAGCCATTGGCAGAAATCATAAAAAACGCAATTTCTTCTAGCGTTAAAGCCCGAATTTGCTTGACTGGGCTACCCATATATAAATAGCCACTTGTCAGCACTTTGCCCTCTGGCACTAAGCTACCTGCTGCCACTAGCACGTGTTTTTGCACGATAACTTTATCCATTACAATGCTGCCCATGCCAATTAAGCATTCGTCTGCAATATTGCAGCCATGCAAAATAACGGTGTGGCCAACCGTAACATTTTCACCAATAATGAGTGGCGCGCCCTTGTCTTTAAAATTGCTGTCTAGTGCGGTTGCATGGTTCACATGCAACACAGCGCCATCTTGAATATTGCTGCCTGCGCCAATACGTATAAAATTGATGTCGCCGCGAATTACAGCACCTGGCCATACTGATACATTTTCGCCTAAATTCACATGCCCAATAACCGTAGCATTATCATGCACATACACGCCTTCTGCCAACTGTGGCGCGTGGCCTTGAAAGCTTTGTAATTGACGCATATTAGTTTGTGCCATAAGAACTAGTATAAACATTAAATTGGTATAATTAAACTATGCAAGAAAATAACACCATAGGCATTGTTGCCTCTAAAACTGCAAACTTTAACCAAGCACTTACTTTAAAAAGCGGTGAGGTATTGCCGCATTTTTCACTCGTTTACGAGGCATACGGCACATTAAATGCCGATAAATCAAATGCGGTTATTGTGTGCCATGCACTTTCTGGCAACCATCACGTTGCGGGCAAATATAGTGAGTCTGACAAAAGTGCGGGCTGGTGGGATAACCTAATTGGCCCCAATAAGCCGCTAGATACTAATAAGTTTTTTGTCATTGGCGTCAATAATTTGGGCGGTTGTCACGGTAGCTCTGGCCCAAGCAGCATCAATAACGCCAACAATAAGCCTTATGGCGCAAGCTTTCCATTAGTAACGGTGGATGACTGGGTAAACTCACAGGCACTATTACTCGATTATTTGGGTATAGAAACGCTAGCAGCCGTTATTGGCGGTAGTTTAGGTGGCATGCAAGCCTTGCAATGGACAATGGCCTACCCAACAAGAGTTAAACATGCGCTAGTCATTGCGTCAGCCCCCAACTTAACCGCACAAAATATCGCGTTTAACGAAGTGGCTCGCCAGGCAATTATGACCGACCCAGAGTTTTATAATGGCGATTATTACGCACACAACGCAGTGCCTAGACGCGGGCTTAGAATTGCAAGAATGCTTGGTCACATTACCTATTTAAGCGATGACGCAATGGGTGAAAAATTTGGCCGCAAATTAAAAGATACCATCAAATATAGCTTTGATGTTGAGTTTGAAATGGAATCATACTTGCGCTACCAAGGCGATAAATTTGCAGGCGAGTTTGATGCCAACACCTATTTACGCATGACGCGCGCGCTAGATTATTACGATCCTGCGCTTAATTTTGGTAACGATTTAAGCAAAGCATTAGGCAATGTTAAAGCGCAGTTTTTAGTGGTTTCGTTCACTAGCGATTGGCGCTTTTCACCCGCCCGCTCACGCGAAATTGTAAAAGCACTGCTTGATAACGAGCTAACCGTTAGCTATGCCGAAGTAACTGCAGCACATGGGCATGATGCATTTTTAATGCCAGATGCGCATTACCATGCCATTTTACGCACCTATTTACAAAAAATTGAGGTGTGACTATGACTAAAATTATGGCAAATAATGTAAATTATACAAATTTAAGCGATAATCCTACTAAATATCGCCAAGATTTTGCGATTATTGCAGGCTGGGTAAGCTTTGGCAGCAAAGTACTCGATTTAGGTTGTGGCGATGGTGCATTACTACAATTTTTACGTAGCTCACTAGAGACAAAAGGCTATGGCGTAGAGAAGGATGATATCAATTGGCTTACCTGCATGCAAAATGGTACCAACGTCATCCAAATGGACTTAGAAGACGGTTTATCGGGCTTTGAGGATCAATCGTTCGATACGGTCATCCTATCGCAAACCCTACAAGCCATGCATAATACTGAAGAAATTGTGCAAGAAATGCTGCGTGTAGGGCGCGAGGTTATCGTCACTTTCCCTAATTTTGGCTATTGGCGCAACCGCATTCAAATTGCCAGTGGTGGCCATATGCCAGTATCCAAAGACTTGCCGTACCAGTGGTTTGATACGCCTAACGTACATTTATGCACCATTAACGACTTCGACAAATTTTGTAATAATTACAAAATTGAGGTAATTGAGCGCAAGGTAATTACTGAAGGTAATGAAGTGAATTTTATGCCTAATTTGTTGGGTAATTTAGCTATGTATCG
>JANMNC010000116.1:0-5920 GCA_031373695.1 Methylotenera sp.
TGCACTGACAAAAATTCACAATTATGCCCATCAAATACCCAATGAAACAGCTGAAGCACACCCAGAAACAGGGCAGATGATGATTATTAACCCCCTATCTGGTGGTGGTTTGAAGGGCTTATTTAGTACGCATCCGCAGACGGAGGAGCGGGTGGGTAGATTGATGGCGATGGTCACTAATTATTAGGGTTTGCTATGATTGAATATCTTAAAAATTGGTATCGAGGCAGATATATTCCGCCGTCAAATAATAAGTCTGATAGCGGAATAGTATTTATTTCTGCTGGACATTACGAAAAATATTTTTTAGCAAAGATCTTGTCTGTTTGTATAAATTTTTGGCTTAAAAATTGGCAGTTTATTGTTGGTACGTTAGTGGCTATTTTTATAGCAATTTTCTACGGTAAATAGTCGCTTTCGCGCGACGGGCGAGTTACTTTGCTTTTGCTTGCTCAAAAGAAAGTAACCAAAGAAAAGAGCACCCCCTACCGCTACGATTTTAATATTATGTCCTGCGCTGTTTTAAAAAGCTGGGCGCTGTGGAACTCGCCCTAACAAGCCACACAAAACATGGCTTGTTGCGGTGCTCAAACAGTCCTCGCTAAAACCTCCCAACTTTTTAAATCATCACAGGCGCGGTAGCAGGGGGTCAAAGTCAAAACCAGCTATTTGCTGTGCTTAACTGTTATTAGCTGCGTTAGCAACTTGTTAAGTAAATCTCTTATTTTTTCATGTCAGTTTAGGCTGGTATCTAGATAAGCATAGTGCTCAGCTTGGGTGTTTAAAATAGTAAATCACACAAATTCCGTCATTCTGAGCATCGCGAAGAATCCAGCGGTTGAATGTGACAAAAAGTATGGATTCCTTGTGCTGATCAGAATGACAGTGGTGTAAATTAACATTAGTGCTTACGGTTAGCGGGTTATCAAGTAAAATCCGTGTAACCTAAATCGAAAGCTATCTTTGTACATTTCCCAACAAATCGCGGCAATTGCCATATCAAACGTGTTAGCTGGTCGCAACCTCACATTGGCGTTGCCCGATGCGCTTAAAGCTTACCCTATTGCAACGCCGCAACAGCGGGGTGCAGCGGCCGATTTAAGCTATGGCACACTGCGTTTTTATGGCGAAGTAAATGCTTACTTAACTAAATTGCTAGAAAAACCCTTAAGTAACGAGCATATAACTGCGCTTTTGCTAGTGGCCATTTACCAGTTACTGCACGATAAAGCAGACGATTTTACGGTGGTAAACCAAGCGGTTAAAGCAGCGGGTGATGCTAAACCGCGCTGGGCAAAAGGTTTGGTTAATGGTGTTTTGCGTAATTTTTTACGTCAAAAAGACCAGTTAGCGACGCTGATTAAACAGGATGAAGTAGCAATTTATTCGTACCCACAATGGTGGATTAATAGGCTGAAGGCCCAATATCCAAGCGCTTGGGCGGCCATATTAAATACGGGTAATGAGCACCCGCCAATGACTTTGCGGGTAAATATTAAAAAAACTAGCGCTAAAGAATATGTGCAGCTATTAGCCCGCCAAGATATTGAGGCTGCTCAAGTGGGCGAGTATGCGGTGATATTGCAGCAACCAATCCCAGTTGAAAAAATACCAGGTTTTGCCGATGGCGTAGTGTCTGTGCAAGATTATGGCGCGCAGATGGCAGCCGTATTATTAGACTTAACGCCAAGCATGCAAGTGCTAGATGCTTGTTGTGCGCCAGGTGGTAAAACAGGGCATATTTTAGAGTTTGTAGATGTAAGCTTAACCGCGCTGGATAACGATGCCAGCCGGTTAAGTCGAGTGGAAAGTAATTTGAAACGCCTTAATTTAAACGCTAATTTAATGGTGGGTGACGCTGCAACTTACGCTGATAATAAATTGTTTGACCGTATTTTAGCCGATGTGCCTTGTACCGCATCTGGCATTGTGCGGCGGCATGTAGATATTAAGTGGTTGCGTCGTGAATCAGATATTGCATCATTTTGTAGGCAACAGGCAGTAATTTTGGCTAACTTGTGGCAATTGTTGGCAAAAGACGGTAAATTACTCTATGTTACGTGTTCTATTTTTAATGAAGAAAATCAACAACAAATTGATGCATTTTTACAAAAGCATACAGATGCAACTCAGTTGCCGCTGACATTGACTAACGAGCGTGAAAAAAATATTCAACTACAACATGGTCAACTTATACCCAATAGTCAGCACGATGGCCTTTTTTACGCATTGCTACAAAAAAGTTAGTCTCAAAAAAACCAGCTTATTTTTAAGCTTTTTTTTGTTGGTATCGTCACTTGCGTTGGCAGCCACCAATAGCATTCAAATTAAACAAGCAGAGCTACAAGCGGTAGAAGATTTTTACAGCTTAAATGCCGATATTGACATTGTTTTTGATACCGAAATTGAAGAGGCTATTAACAAAGGTGTGCCCTTACACTTTTTAATTGAGTTTCAAGTGGTTAGCCCGCGCAAATATTGGTTTGATGATGAAATTATGACCACAACTAGTAATGTGTCATTAAGTTATCACGCACTTAGCCGACAATATTTGGTGAATCGTGATACACATCAAAAATCATTTGAAACGCTAAGCGAGGCCAGAGAAGAGTTATCGCAGTTAAGTGATTGGAAAGTGCTTGAGAAATCGCTGGTTGAAAAAGGTGAAGTTTACAAAGCCGCTTTGTTAATGCGGCTCGATCAAACCAAGCTGCCAAAAGCCATTCAGGTTGATGCGATAGCCACCGAGAAATGGAATTTAACTTCACAGAAATTTGAGTGGCCGCTTAAAGAGCTGCTTAAATAAAGCCTAAAAACTTAAGTCACAGCAGTTATGAAATATATTATATTTGTTAGTGTTGCGTTGGGCTTGGTGCTTTTGTACCTGCTTTCGCTGGCTAGTGCTAACACCGCAGTGAGTGGCGATTACTACAAGATTTTGTTGTATCTTAATATTGCATTGGCTGGCGCTTTAATTTTGTTAATTGCTGCACAACTGTGGCACTTATACAAAAAAATCAAAAGCGGTGTGATGGGCAGCCGCTTAACACTGCGTTTGCTAGGCACTTTTGCTTTAATGGCCATTATTCCTGGCCTTATTGTGTATTTAGTTAGCGTAAACTTTTTAACGCGCTCTATCGAATCTTGGTTTAACGTAAAAGTAGAATCGGCCTTAGATGGCGGCCTAAGTTTAGGGCAACGTGCCTTAGATATTATGCTGAAAGATGTAGAAGAAAAAGCCGAAAATATGGCTACCAGCTTAGCTTTTCAGCCATCGCGCACACATTACAGCTTGCTAAACGATTTACGCGAGAAGTCAGGCATTCAAGATGCAGTTTTATTGTCGCCAGAAGGCCGTATTATTTCGGTTTCTAGCAGCGACCCCAACAGCTTTTTACCAGAGTTACCAAGCGTGCCGCAGTTACGTCAGGCCCAACATCGCGTGTATGGAAAAATTGAGCCAATACCCAACAAAGGCCTGTATTTGAGGGTGTTGGCGCCTGTTAGCGTGCAAGAATTAGCGGGCGAAACGCGTATATTGCAGTTGTTGCAGCCTGTGCCAAAATCACTTTCTAACACTGCCGAGGCAGTACAAGATGTGTATCGCGATTATCAAGAGTTATCTTACAGTCGCGGCTCTATTAAAGATGTATTTGCGCTTACCTTAACCTTGGTATTAATGCTGGCCATGTTATCAGCTTTGGCGATTGCTTTTGTGCTTAGCCGTAGATTAACCCAGCCACTAACCGTGTTGGCAGAAGGCACACGAGCCATTGCCAGTGGCGATTACAGCAATATGTTGCCAGAGCATGGTAAAGATGAGTTGGGCGTATTGGTGAAATCGTTTAACAGTATGACGCGTCAATTAGATGATGCCACTAAAGCTTCTGAAAGAAACCGTGCGCGGGTTGAGGCGGCACGCAGCTACTTAGAAACAATACTGGCGCATTTGTCGTCTGGTGTGCTGGCCATTAACGAAAAAGGTGAGCTTCGCACCTATAATTTAACGGCAAGCACTATTTTGGGCTTAAATTTAGCGCAATACGAGAATCAACAATTTACGCTAATTGCAGATAATGATTATTTAGCAGAGTTTGTAAGTTTGGTTAAAACCCATTTTGAGCTTACTCAAAACAAAGGCCTGGCCAAAACCGAGTTAACACGGCAAATAGAAATTGTTAAGCCACAAGGCAAGCAATTGCTATTAGTGCGAGCAACGCGTTTACCTGATAATACCAATGCAATTAACACCGAAAAAAGCACAGCAGATAATGGCTTTGTAGTGGTATTTGATGATGTAACTACCATGGTGCAAGCGCAACGTGATGCGGCTTGGGGTGAGGTTGCGCGACGCCTAGCGCATGAAATTAAAAATCCGCTAACGCCTATTCAGTTATCAGCAGAACGCCTGCAGCACAAGCTAGCAAGTAAACTTAATGGCGACGATGCCAATATGCTGCAACGCGCTACCGATACTATAGTTAATCAAGTAAGTGCCATGAAAACCATGGTGAACGAGTTTAGCGAATATGCCCGCGCACCTTCGGCTAATTTAACTAAAATTAATATTAATAAGCTAATTAGAGATGTGTCGATGTTATACGACAATGCGCGTGATGATGCTGTTAATGCAGAGTCAACTCAGGCTAAAATTACATTTAACTTAAGCAACAATATGCCAGATATAATGGGTGATGCCACTATGTTGCGGCAGGTGTTACATAACTTAATGCAAAATGCGCAAGATGCTTTAAGCAATGTGGCAAACCCTGAAATTTGTGTACAAACATCTTATGATGAAACCAATATCAAGTTAACAGTAAAAGATAATGGTCAAGGCTTTCCAGCAGAGTTAATTTCACATGCGTTTGAGCCTTATGTGACGACTAAAGCGCATGGCACAGGTTTGGGTTTGGCTATTGTTAAAAAAATGGTAGAAGAACATTTTGGCCAAATTAAAATAGAAAACAACGCCACTGGCGGCGCTTGTATTAGCATCGTAATACCAATTGTTACAGCGGTTATGCTGGCGACTGAGAAAATGAGTATGCAAAGCATTGCGCAAACAGAAGCGCTTATTAATAAGCAAAGTAAAAGCAACAAAAAAACGGCAAGGGAAGCATAGAATGGCATCAAGAAACATATTAATCGTTGACGACGAAATTGGTATTCGCGAGTTATTAAGCGATATTTTGCTAGATGAAGGCCACCAAGTATCGGTAGCCGATAATGCACAAGCCGCGCGCGAGGCACGGCTTAAACAGCGTCCAGATTTAGTGTTGCTAGATATTTGGATGCCAGACTGTGATGGCATTAGCTTACTGAAAGAATGGGGTAATGCAGGCTTGCTCAACATGCCAGTTGTGATGATGTCTGGCCATGGCACTATTGATACAGCCGTTGAAGCCACACGTATTGGTGCTTTTGATTTTTTAGAAAAACCAATTGCGCTGCAAAAACTACTTAAAACGGTATCGGCTGCATTAAAGCATTCTGAAACCCTGCCAAAAACTGAAATGAACTTAGCCAGCTTTGGCACAAGTTTGGTTATTAACGAGTTAAAACAACGCTTAGAATTAATTGCACGCACTAAAAATGCACTGTTATTAATTGGTAAAAAAGGTGGCAGCATAGAAATTTGCGCACGCTTTTTACATGTGGCGGGCACGCCATGGATAGGCTTAACCGATTACGAAAAATTAGCCACTGAACCCTTGGAATTACTAGATATTGCGCGCGAAGGTGTGCTGTATATTGATGAAGTTTCCGCGCTTAATAAAACCGAGCAAAAAGGCCTAAGTTTATTGCTAACTAAAGCCGAAAAATACCAAGTACGTGTGGTGTGTGCCAGCTCATTTAGCTTGCCACAATTAACCGATAACGCACAGCTAGATGGCACGTTATTGCAAGCACTTTCAAC
>JANMNC010000137.1:0-5025 GCA_031373695.1 Methylotenera sp.
CAAGCTTTACAAAATGCAATAAAATATTCACAAAATCAGCAGTTTAGTCAAAAAGATGAAGCTAATGAGTTGCTTAAATCTTTGTAGTTTTATAGTTTGGATTAAAAATAATGTATGAAGCTTTTTATGGGTTAAAAGAAAAACCTTTTTCTATTCAACCAGATCCTGAATTTTTGTTTTTTAGCATACGCCATAGTATGGCGTATGCCATGCTTGAGTACGGTATACAAAATCGGGCTGGTTTCTCAGTAATTTGTGGTGAAATTGGTTGTGGTAAAACTACGCTTGTACGCCATTTGCTAAATAATCTTGGTGATGATTTAACTGTGGGGATTGTATATAACACCCACGAGCATATTGATGATTTGCTTGGCTGGATTATGCTGTCGTTTAATCAGCCATATGAAGGTAAGTCAAACATTGCTTTATATGATGCTTTTCAACAGTTTTTAATTAAGTGTTACACCGAAGATAAACGTGTTGTGCTGATTATCGATGAAGCTCAAAACTTGAGCCCTGCCGCTTTAGAGTCGCTTCGCATGTTATCCAACATTAATGCGGATAAAGACCAATTGTTACAAATAATTCTGGTGGGTCAGCCTCAGTTAAGAGATTTGTTGCGTAGGCCTGATTTGCAGCAGTTTTTTCAGCGCGTTTCAGTTGATTTTTTTATTCCACCTCTAGAATCATTCGAAGCAGATAAATACATACATCATCGCTTACATATCGCTGGCCGCGATACGCCACTATTTACGCCTGCCGCTACGCGCTTAATAGGTGAATCTGCTAAAGGTATTCCTCGTAGTATTAATATATTATGCGATACCGCGTTGGTTTATGGATACTCAACCAACGTAGACAAAATAGACGTTGGCTTGGTGCGCGAAGTTATTAAAGACCGTACTGAATTTGGCGTATTAGGAATTTAGCGCATTAATTTATACGTAATGTATGTATTAGTGCGTTAGATTTGAAATTTGAAAGCCAATTGTTTAACATTAGCGTTACAATTCAAATTATCTAAGTTGGTGCCCGGAAGAGGACTCGAACCTCCACATCTTTCGATACAGGTATCTGAAACCTGCGCGTCTACCAATTCCGCCATCTGGGCTATTTTGATTCGTTAAGCATCAAATTTTATAGAAAGCACATTACTTGTCAACCAATAAGCACCAATCCAGCAAACGAGATAACGATCCGCACGCCAAGCGCGAGGCAGGGCAGTATGAAACACCTTTACCTAGCCGCGAGCTAGTGTTACAGGTGCTGTCAGACCAGGGAATCCCCTTGAGTAACGAGCAGATTTACGTGTTGTTAGATATTAGTGAAAACGAGCGAGATAATTTTAACAAGCGCCTAAACGCTATGGAACGCGAAGGCCAAATTATGCGCAATCGCAAAGGCGCTTTATGTTTGACTGAGAAAATTCATGCTATTGCAGGCACTGTGCAAGGCCATGCTGATGGCTTTGGTTTTTTAGTACCAGACGACAAAATCAAGCATCCAGACGATTTATTCTTGGGTCCGCGTGAGATGGCACAAGTAATGCATGGCGACCGTGCCATGGTGCGTATGGCGGGCTTAGACAGAAAAGGTAGGCCAGAAGGCAAAATAGTTGAGGTGTTAGAGCGTAGTACAAAAACGCTAGTAGGGCGCGTGATTCGTGGCCAAGGCGTGACTATTGTGGCAGCTGAAGATAAACGCATTAATCAGGATATTTTGATTCCCTACCATTTGGACTTAGGCGCTAAGCCAGGGCAAGTAGTGATGGTGGAGCTGACTGAACAGCCATCTGCTGGGGCACACCCCATGGGTAAAGTAGTGCAGATCTTAGGTAATTATGCCGATAGCGGCATGGAAATTGAAATTGCACTGCGTAAACACAAATTACCGCACGAGTTTACGCCAGCCGCTATTAATCAGGCTGAAAAAATACCAAAACTGGTGCAAGCTGCTGATTATAAAGGCCGCGTAGATTTGCGTGAGCTAGCGCTAATTACCATTGATGGCGAAACAGCACGCGATTTTGATGATGCTGTGTATGCCGAGCCAAAGGGTAGTGATTGGCGTTTAGTAGTAGCTATTGCTGACGTGAGTTTTTATGTAAAGCCAGACGATGCGTTAGATAAAGAGGCATTTGAGCGTGGCAACTCGGTTTATTTTCCGCGCCGAGTTATCCCTATGTTGCCAGAGGCTTTATCAAACGGTTTGTGCTCGCTAAACCCAGATGTAGAGCGCCTATGCATGGTATGTGATATGCAAATTGACGCGGTAGGTGTGGTACAAAAATACCAATTTTACCCGTCCGTAATGCGTTCAAAAGCCCGCATGACATACACTAAAGTGGCAGACATGTTGCAAAACCCGCAAGGCGAGTTAGCACAAGAGTATGCCCATATCATGCCGCATGCACAAAATCTTTACGCTTTATTTAAACTTATGCTGGCACAACGCGAAAAACGCGGCGCTATAGAGTTTGAATCTACCGAAACCATGATGATCTTTGATGACAACGGTAAAATTGAGCGCATTGTGCCCACTGGCCGCAACGAAGCACATAAATTAATAGAAGAGTGCATGCTGGCCGCTAATGTTTGTGCAGCAGATTTTTTAAGCACACATAAACACGCTGCACTTTACCGCATTCACGAAGGCCCAACGCCAGAAAAGCTAGATGCACTGCGTACGTTTATGGCTGAGGTGGGTTTTGGTGTAGACGGTGGCGACAAACCGCATGCAAAAGATTATGGTAAGCTGATGAAGCAAATTAAAGAGCGGCCAGATGCACAATTATTGCAAACCGTTCTGCTAAGGTCTATGCAGCAAGCGGTTTACAGCCCAGATAACGTAGGTCACTTTGGACTAGCGTACGAGGCTTATGCTCACTTTACTTCGCCAATACGACGCTATCCCGATTTATTAATCCATCGCGCTATAAAGGCCGTAGTAAACGGTGAACAATACAAAGCCAAAGATTGGAACAATTTAGGTGTGCATTGTAGTATGACCGAGCGCCGCGCAGATGATGCCACGCGTGACGTAACCAATTGGCTGAAATGCTTTTATATGCAAGATAAAATTGGTGAAGTATACGAAGGCACGGTAGCTGGAGTTACCGCTTTTGGCATTTTTGTAGCATTAGATGGTGTATATGTAGAAGGTTTAGTGCACGTAACAGAGTTGGGCAACGATTACTTTAACTACGATAAAGCCCGCCATGAAATGCTGGGCGAGCGCACAGGTGCTAGGTTTAGGCTAGGCGATAGATTAACAGTAAAAGTGGCGCGGGTTGATTTAGAAACCAGCAAAATTGATTTTACTTTGGCTAATGCGGCAGGTGCTGATCTTGCTGGTGCAAAAAACAATGCCCTGCAGGGTAATACCAGAGCGGCTTCTGGCGATGCTAAAAAAAGCACATTGGGTATAGCTGTAAATGATGTTAACAAAACTAAGTTGGTTGCTGAGTATAAGCCGTTGTCTACACGCGCATTAGATAGAGCTAAAAAAGATAGAAGCGGTGCTAAAAAATTAGGTAAATCACCTGTAAAATCCTCGCCCAAACCTGCCTCTACATCTAAACAGCGCGATAGAAATAGCAAAAACAAAGGTAAAAGATAAAAAATGATTAGTAATGTCAAATTATTTGAAATTAGCATGTGTGTGGCTAATAACTGTTCAGTCAATGTGAAATTAAGCAAAATGGGTTTTATAGCATGAGTGATAGCCGCATTTTATTTGGGTTTCATGCGGTGCTTAGTCGTATGCGTCAACACGCAACCAGTATCGAAGAAATATTGATTGATCGCGATCGCATTGATGCGCGTATGAAAGATTTGCTAAACATGGCTGAGGCTTCTAACGTGCGTACTATGCAGGTAGAACGTAGCCGTTTAGATGGCTTAGCAGGCATGAACGGGCGCCACCAAGGCGTGATTGCACGCGTAGTCGATACGCCTATTCCATATAAAGACATTCACGATATTTTAGAATCTGACCTTAAAGAACCTGCATTTTTCTTAGTGTTAGATGGCGTAGAAGACCCACATAACTTAGGTGCTTGCTTGCGGGTGGCTGATGCAATGGGTGTGCATGCCGTTATTGCACCAAAAGATCGTGCAGTTGGTTTAAATGCCACAGTGCGAAAAGTAGCCAGTGGTGCGGCAGAGACTGTGCCATTTATAGCGGTAACCAATTTAGCACGAACTTTACGCGAGCTTAAAGAGGCGGGCGTATTTGTTGTGGGAACCACCATGGATGCGCCTACTAATTTGCTTAACACCAAGCTAGATGGCCCAATTGCGATTGTACTGGGATCTGAAGGTGATGGTATTCGCCGCTTAACTGCTGAAAACTGTGATGCATTGGTGACAATACCAATGTTTGGAAGTGTAGAAAGCCTTAATGTAAGCGTAGCAAGCGGTATTTGCTTGTACGAGGTACGCCGCCAACGTAGTTTAGGTGCATAACTTAAGCCTTGATAAAAACTCAGGTTTTATACTTAAGGTTTTATGTTTGAGTTTTTATCAAATAAATTGCTTTAAAGCAATTGCAAAGTGCTTAAAGTACGTTTGCGTACCTGCATTAATAATTCAGCGTTATCAATTAGTGATTCATTGTAAGACGGCACCAGTTTTTTCATTTTTTGTTGCCAATCAGTACTACTTAATTGCGCACTAAAACAGCGCTCAATTACATTAATCATGGCTTGCACGCTGGTAGATGCGCCTGGGGAAGCGCCCAAGAGTGCAGCTAGCGAGCCATCAGCAGAGGCCAGAATTTCAGTGCCAAACTCTAACTTACCCATTTTTTTGTCACAATTTTTAATAATTTGTACACGCTGACCTGCGCTTGCTAAATGCCAGTCATCAGAGTTAGCTTGTGGTAAAAAATCTCGCAAAGCATTTATGCGTTGATGTTGCGATTGAAACACCTCGCCAACTAAATATTTAGTTAAATCTAAGTTATGCTTGCCAGCACCCAGCATGGCTTTTAGATTATTTGGCTTAACTGATTTAGCTAAATCTA
>JANMNC010000148.1:0-19339 GCA_031373695.1 Methylotenera sp.
ATGGTGTTTTCTTTACCCACTTCAATGCGTTTTGCTTGGCCTAGCATTTCTAGCGTAACGGTTTCTAGTTTCAAACCAACTTCTTCAGCAATTACAGTACCGCCCGTAAGAATCGCGATATCTTCTAACATGGCTTTACGACGGTCACCGAAACCAGGTGCTTTAACAGCTGTAGTTTTCAAGATGCCGCGAATGTTGTTTACAACCAGTGTTGCCAGCGCTTCGCCATCAACATCTTCTGCAATAATTAATAATGGACGACCTGATTTAGCCACTTGCTCTAAAGTTGGTAATAAATCACGAATATTGCTGATTTTTTTGTCGTGCAACAATACGAAAGGATTATCTAACAATGCAATTTGACGCTCTTGGTTGTTGATAAAGTAAGGCGATAAGTAGCCACGGTCAAATTGCATACCTTCTACAATATCGAGTTCGCTTTCTAAACCAGAGCCATCTTCAACGGTAATTACACCTTCTTTACCCACTTTATCCATCGCATCTGCAATAATTTTGCCGATAGATTCATCAGAGTTGGCCGAAATTGAACCTACTTGAGCGATTTCTTTGCTGGTAGTACAAGGTTTTGATTGCTCTTTTAAGTTGGCAACTGCTGCTGCAACAGCTTTATCGATACCACGTTTTAAATCCATTGGGTTCATACCAGCGGCTACCGATTTCATGCCTTCGCGAATAATTGCTTGAGCTAGCACTGTTGCAGTTGTTGTGCCGTCACCTGCGATATCAGAAGTTTTGCTTGCCACTTCTTTAACCATTTGTGCGCCCATGTTTTCGAATTTGTCTTTTAATTCGATTTCTTTAGCAACCGATACGCCATCTTTAGTGATGGTTGGTGCGCCGTATGAGCGCTCTAATACTACGTTGCGACCTTTTGGGCCTAATGTTACTTTAACGGCATTTGCTAAAATATTAACGCCGTTGGTCATTTTTTGGCGGACTTCATCGCCGAATCTTACGTCTTTTGCTGCCATGTTAATTGCTCCTTATTTTTTAGCCACAGAGAACACAGAGTTCACAGAGAAAACCAAAATCATTAATCTGCACTTATGTTAATTGCGGCATTCAATATTGAAAATTTTTTAAGCCCACAAAGTAAAACGGGGTAGAGAAGTTTTTCTCTGTGACCTCTGTGTTCTCTGTGGCTAAATGTATTTAATTACTAATAATCTAACCTGTTGAAATTACTCAACAATCGCCATAATGTCTTCTTCACGCATTACCAATAACTCTTCGCCGTCCACTTTTACTGTTTGGCCAGCGTATTTGCCGAATAAAACTTTGTCGCCAACTTTTACGTCTAACGCATTAATTTTGCCGCTATCGTCACGTTTACCGTTACCTACAGCTTGCACTACGCCTTGATCTGGTTTTTCTGTGGCAGAATCTGGAATCACAATGCCAGATGCAGTCGTGCGTTCTTCTTCAGAGCGTTTTACAATCACGCGATCGTGTAATGGGCGAATTTTCATTCAATTTCTCCTAATGAGTTATGTTACAAAAATGGGTCAAAATGTTGTTTAATGCAGTTGATTAAGCAAACAAGTATTTTAGCACTCGCATGCCTAGATTGCTAACTGTTGAATGCTAATATTGTGATGAACTCACAGCTTTCAATAGCAAAAGTGATGTTTTTATGGTGATTTTTAATAAAGCAGAATCAAATGACAGAACACAAACCAGTAGCCGAGCAAAACATAGAAGCCGCTATTCAGCAAATAAATTTAAGCTATAACGCCGAGCAAGATCGCTTATTATTTAAAGTAGGTTTAAGTGATAACAGCGAACTTTTAGTATGGCTAACTAATCGTATAACCAACATAATTTGGCAGTTATTAAATAATGAAACCAATATTCCTAGCGCTACATCAATTAGAGTAGACGCCCCACCACAGCAAGCCGTAGCGCAATTTAATCAAGAGCTACAAGTAGCACAAACCCTGCAAAAACTAGATTTTGCTACAGAATATCAGCCACGCCCAGCCTTGCGCAACGATGGCGCGGTGCTTGCGATAAATGCAATAACTGTGGCGTATGCAGGTAAACCAGCAACATTAGAGATGACTTGCTTAGAAGGTGTTACGGTGCGTATTAATTTAAACCAAGAGTTAATTTTGGCCATTTGCAGTATGTTGCAGTTATCGTGCAAAGAAGCTGGCTGGGTTATTGGCGCAGCGCTACAGGCGTCAATTCAATTGCCTATGGTTATAGAAACTAAAGATAAAAAGGTATTGCACTGATGGATAAGTTTGAACCTGTGAATACGGTTAAACCTGTTAGCAGGCTTAATCCAATGGATTTTGTAAGGCTTGGACAAAGTGATTTAAACGTATCAAAAATTTGCCTAGGCACCATGACGTTTGGTGACCAAAATAGCCAAACCGAGGCACACCAGCAGCTGGATTATGCGCTAGCGCAGGGCATTAATTTTATAGATACGGCAGAAATGTACCCTGTGCCACCCAAGGCCGAAACCTATACGCGCACCGAAACTATTATTGGCCATTGGCTAAAAAACCAGCAGCGCGATAAATTGGTAATAGGTAGCAAAATTTCAGGGCCGCGTCGCGGCTTGGGTTGGATACGCAATAATGATTTTTCGCTAGACCGTACAACGATAAGAAGTGCTTTGCATGACTCACTCACGCGCTTGCAAACCGATTATGTCGACTTGTACCAGATTCACTGGCCAGAACGCAATGTGCCATTATTTGGGCAATATCAGTTTGACCCAGCTAATGAGGTAGAAGCTAGCGGCAACCAAAAACAGTGGGTCAATATTCATGCACAACTAGAGACTTTAAGTGAGCTGGTGCAAGAGGGTAAAGTCAGATATATAGGGTTATCGAACGAGCAGCCATGGGGCGTGATGGAATTTTTACGCGTAGCAAAGCAATATAATTTGCCTTACATTGCTAGCTTGCAAAATGGCTATAATTTACTTAATCGCAGCATAGATTTTGGCATGAGTGAAATTTTGTATCGTGAGAATGTAAGCTTGCTGGCTTATTCGCCGTTGGCCTTTGGGCATTTATCGGGTAAATACATTGATAACCCTGCTGCAGCTGGCCGCGTAACTTTGTTTAAAGGCTATGCACAACGCTACACTAAGCCTAATGTTAGCAAAGCTAGCGAGGCTTATGCGGAGCTAGCTCAAGCCCATGGATACTCACCTGCAGAGCTTGCACTTAGTTTTGTGTATCACCGTTGGTGTGTTGCCAGCACGGTAATTGGTGCCACCAGCATGGCGCAGTTACAAGAAAACATTAATGCCTATAGTAAGCCGCTTAACGCCGAAATTTTAAAAGAAATTGATACGCTGCATTTGCAATATACCAACCCTGCGCCTTAAATTTTTTGATATTGGCTGCTGTGGGTATTATTTAAGTATTAAAAGTACTGGCGATAAAAAAGGGATGCTAAACAGTAGCATCCCTTATCTAAAATTAGTTTTCTAAACTAATTTTCTAAACCAATTTCAATGTGCCTTTCATATTCATGCTGTGGCCTGGAAAAGAGCAGTAAAAAGTATATGCGTCTTTAGCGTTTAATTTGCTAACGCTGAATTTAGAACTGGTGTTTTCGCCACCACCAATTACTTTAGTAGCAACTACTACTCGCGCATCGTTCGCTTTTACATAGTTGCCGGCTAGGCCAGCTTTATTACCATCATCCACCACCGCTTGTTGATCGGCAGCTTTTGATACTACTAAATTATGGCCCATGACAGCTTTTGCCATAGTGCCAGCAACCTTAAGGTTAACCGTAAAATCTTTACAGGTTTTAGGTACATCAATATTTTTTGTGCTAAAAGCCATGGCTTCTGTCACGCCAACATCTATAGAGCAAGCAGCTGCAGCAGACGCGCTTGTTGAAGCGGTTAAAACAACTAACGATAATGAGGATGTTACAAAAGCAGAAATAAGTTTTTTATGCGCAGTCATGATTTTCTTTCAGTAAAATTAATTTAAAAATTATTTGCTTTATTGAGATATTCAACTATTAGTTAAGTTTCATAATTAAATTTTATATATTATTTAATAATATTTAATTTAATCAATAACATAAATTATCGCTGTAGAATTGAATTAGCCAGAGAGAAACTCGCTTTTGATAAAATCGATTGCTTTAATAAAACAGGTAATTAAATTTTGTGATTGATGCAGTATTGCGATAATCATTATGATTTTTGAATAGTAAACCAGCCATATAGTCAGCCTTAATAAGGAACACCATGCATCAAAGTAAGCAACATTTATTAAGTTATTGCATAAGTATGTTAATACTGTTGCTTCAATGTGCCAGTTTGCAGGCAAAAGAAACCATGACAGTTGAGCAGGCCATGTACCACTGCAAAACCACCTACCCAACGCAGTTTGAAGCAAAAAAACGCTTGGCTTGTTTTGATAGTATTAGTACGCCAGCAATTGAAATTGTGACAGAAAACGTAGTTGCCAATACTTTGGCTGAAACTAACGCTAATATACCTAGTAACAGCACTGATGCTGCCCAGGGCCGTGAAAAAATTCCTGAGAAAGAGGCCGCATTGGCCATTAAAAAAACCAATTTAAACCTAAGCTATTTAGAAAGAAAATGGCGTTTAACTTCAGAAGGCGATTGGGACATAAGCGATTTTGAGACCTATAAGGCCAACTATCTGCTGGCAACTTACAACAGTAATGTAAACAATACACCTACTAGCCCAAGTAGAACGAATACAGACAATAGAAATTTAGACAATAAAGATGTTAAATTTCAATTGAGTTTGAAATCAGAGATGCTCAACAATATTCCTTTGATTCGCAATTTGCCCTACGTGACCAGCTCACACTTGTGGGGCGCTTATACGCAACAATCTTATTGGCAATTGTTTGATGCAGCAGCGTCTAGGCCGCTGCGCGAAAACAACTATGAGCCTGAACTCATTTTGTCTTTAGGCATTGATAATGAAGTGGATGGTGTTAAAAAAGATTACATACCACGCATGCTTAACTTGGGTATTGTGCATCAATCTAATGGCCGTGCAAACCCACTTTCTAGAAGCTGGAACCGTGTCTATTTAGAAGGCGGTTTTGAGCTAACAGATAGAATTTCTTTACTGGTGCGTCCTTGGTGGCGTATTCCAGAAAACAAAAGTGATGATGACAACCCAGATATTGAAAAATTCTTAGGTTATGGCGATATGACAGTTCGTTGGGAGACAGAAAGCCGCAATACCGCAGTATCTTTATTGCTGCGCAATAATCTGCGTTCGGATAATAAGGGCTTTGCACAAATCGATCTACAACAGCGCGTATTTAATAATCCATATCTCAAGCTGCATATATTGGCGTCCAGCGGTTATGGCGAAACTTTGCTAGATTACAACCGCTCACAAAATGTACTGGGATTTGGTATTTCGCTAGGAGAGTAAGTGGTAACTATCATATGCGCTTACAATTACGGCGCAGTTGCAATAAAATATTGCTAAACACTATGTGACTTTAACGCTAAAAATCTTTAAAGAAATTGACGTAACTCATTAGCATGATACGAATCCAGCGCCTCAAATAAGCTCACAATAAAGGCTAAATATGTCATTACCACATTGTCCAAAATGTAACTCTGAATATACTTATGAACAGGGCGAGCTATACGTTTGCCCAGAATGTGCCCATGAGTGGAGTAGCGTCGCGACTACGGATGCCGATGATGCCAAAAAAGTGATTCGAGATGCCAACGGCAATGTGCTGCAAGATGGCGATACCATTACTGTGATTAAAGATTTAAAAGTTAAGGGCTCATCATCCGTAGTAAAAGTGGGTACTAAAGTCAAAAATATCCGCTTGGTAGATGGCGACCATGACATTGATTGCAAAATTGATGGCTTTGGTGCGATGAAATTAAAATCAGAATTTGTGAAAAAAGTTTAAATCATTTAGCGATACGTAACGACATTGTGACAGCTAACAATCCATCTCTTTTAAATCGCAGTTTGCAATCTGTATGGCATCCATGCACGCAGATGAAACAACACGAAAACTATCCGCTTGTGCCTATTGCGCGCGGTGATGGTGTTTGGCTTTACGACACTGACGGCAAACGCTATTTGGATGCAGTAAGCAGCTGGTGGGTGAATTTGTTTGGGCATAATAACCCACGCATTAAAGAGGCCATTAAGCTGCAACTTGATACTTTAGAGCATGTAATGTTGGCGGGTTTTACGCATGCGCCAGTTGTACAGTTATCTGAAAAACTAGCCAAACTAACGGGCTTGGGCCACGCGTTTTATGCCAGTGATGGCGCAAGTGCCACAGAAATTGCATTAAAGATGAGCTTTCATTATTGGCGCAATAGCGGCCAAGCTAACAAGACTAAATTTATTAGCTTACAAAATAGTTACCATGGCGAAACGCTGGGCGCATTGGGCGTAACTGACGTGGCTATTTTTAAAGATACTTATGCGCCTTTATTAATGCAATCGGCGCAAATGCCCAGCCCAGATTTTAGGCTGGCTGAGACGGGTGAAAGTGCTGAGGCGTTTGCGTTGAGATGCGCTACGCAGCTTGAGCAATATGTGGGTGAGCATCATGAAACATTAGCCGCTTTTATTATTGAGCCGCTTATTCAATGCGCAGCAGGCATGGGTATGTATCACCCCGTTTACCTTAAACGCGCGCGCGAAATTTGCACCCAATACAACGTACATTTAATTGCAGATGAAATTGCAGTAGGTTTTGGGCGCACAGGTACTATGTTTGCCAGTTTTGCTGACTGCGATAACGATTGCAGGCGTGATGCTTTGAATCAAAGCCAGTGTGTTAAAAAGCAAGATTGCCGCCCTGATTTTATGTGCTTATCTAAAGGCATTACTGGTGGTTATTTGCCATTGTCAGTTGTGCTCACCCGCGATGAAATATACCAAGCGTTTTATGATGACAGCACTTTGCGTGGTTTTTTACACAGCCATAGTTATACAGGCAACCCTTTGGCTTGCAGCGCAGCATTGGCAACGTTGGCGATATTTGAAAGTGATAATGTGATTGAAGCCAATAAACAAAAAGCAGCTTACATCAATACCAAAATGCAAGCACTCACTAACTTGCCGATTGTTAATATGCGGTACCTTGGCATGGTTTCTGCGTTTGACGTTAACACGCAAAACCCACAATTTTCTCGCGATTGCTACACCGCAGCTTTGGCGCAAGGCTTGCTGATTAGGCCAATTGGCAACACGGTATACTTTATGCCGCCATACACAATTACCCAGCCAGAAATTGATTATATGATTGCTGCTACGGCTAAAGCGATTACAGCCGCAATGTAAATAAAATATGATGCTAAATAAAATATTATTAGCTTGCTGCTTATGTATTTATAGCTTAATAGCCAATGCCGAACTGCCAAATCAAGTTTCCGACGCGCTTAAACGCGCGGGCATACCGCAAGAAAGTGTGGCTGTCTATGTGCAAGCAGTTGATAGCACTGTGCCAACTATTGTTCACAACGCAGCCAAATCTTTAAACCCTGCTAGTGTGATGAAATTAGTGACAACCAATGCCGCGCTAGATTTATTAACGCCTGCATACCGCTGGAAAACTGAGGTTTATAGAGAGGGTGCAATTAATAATATAAGCCCAAATATGGGCGTATTGAATGGTAATTTAATCATTAAAGGTTATGGCGACCCAAGCTTTAAAGCACAAGATTTTTGGCGCTTACTGATGAGCTTGCGGCAAGCTGGCTTACAGGAAATTAAAGGTGATTTAATTATCGATAAAAGCTATTTCGCCAACAATGTGGGTGATAGAAACACTTTCGATAATGAGACTTGGCGTGCCTATAACGCAATGCCCAGTGCATTTTTGGTTAATGGGCGTAACACTAGTTTTAAATTTTTAGCTACCGATGGTGCTGTAAATGTTAGCCAAGAGTTTGCACTTGATGAGGTACAAATTGTTAATAATATAAAGTTAAGTACAAACTCAAGCCAAGCCAGTTGTGGCGAATGGCGTAGCCGAATGAGTTATACGGTAAAGCCTAAGCAGTATTGTGGCAATGCAGGCTGTAGTAAAAATGGCGGTGTTGTGGTTACATTTAGCGGTAGTTATTCGCCCGATTGCGGCGAGCGATATTTAGAGTTAAGCGTATTAGATGACGAACAATATGCATTTTATACGTTTAAAAAATTATGGCGTGAGTTAGGTGGCAAGTTTGCAGGCGATCTAAAAATACAAGAAACGCCCACCGCTGCTGTAAAAGTAATTGAACAGCTCTCAGACCCGCTAGCTTATGTGATTCGCGACATTAATAAGTGGAGTAACAATGTAATGGCGCGGCAGCTTTTATTAACCATTGCTGGCGAAAAAACCTACCCACCAGCCACTGAAAGCAAAGGCTTTGATGCTGTAAAAACATGGTTAAATAACAAAGGTATTTTGGCGAACGAATTGGTTGTTGAAAACGGCTCAGGCTTATCGCGCATAGAGTGCATTAGCGCAGAACATTTGGGGCAAATGTTAGTAAGTGCTTACAATAGCCCTGTGATGCCCGAATTTATTTCCTCACAGCCTATATTAGCAGTTGACGGTACAGTGCAAAAACGCTTGAAAGATAGCCCGTATGCAGGCCGTGCACATTTAAAAACAGGCTCACTAGATGGTGTAAGTAGCATTGCTGGCTATGTGCTAGATGCACGCAATAAGCGCCATGTGGTGGTGATGATGATAAATCATGTTAAAGCAGGCGCCAGTAAAGCCGCCCAAGATGCGCTGATTGAATGGGCATATAATCAGCCATAAACTAGCTATCAGCTTAAGCAGAAAGAGGCGAACTCATCTGCGTTTACGGTATCATATTGTTTGAATTTTATTTATTAAAAAGGTTAAGTATGAAATTAATCAATATTTTATTAGCAGGTGCTTGCGTATTAGCGCTTAACGCTTGTAAAGCCGAAACATCAACCTCTCCAACACAGGAAAAAACTGCAATGACAGCATCAATTACAGCATTACAAAAACTAGATACACAAGTGGGTACTGGCCGCGAGGCAGAGCCAGGCTTTAATGTAAGCGTGCATTACACAGGCTGGCTGTATGACGAAGCGGCTGAAGGTAAAAAAGGCAAAAAATTTGATAGCAGTGTTGATAGAAAAGAACCGTTCAAATTTGACTTAGGCGCAGGCCAAGTGATTCAAGGCTGGGATGAAGGCTTTGCCGGCATGAAAATAGGTGGCAAACGCACATTAATTATTCCAGCAGAAATGGGCTATGGTGCACGTGGGGCAGGTGGCGTTATACCACCAAATGCCACGTTAATTTTTGATGTTGAGCTTTTAGACGTTAAATAATTAAAAGCTGTCATGCTGAATATCTCATAGGGGCGGCAGCCCTAATACAGCACCGTAGTATTAAAGTTAGGGCTTGAGATTAGATTGCAGTATAAATGCACCATGACAGCTAATTAACGAAAGTGAAAAATGAAAGTTAGAATTAAATGGGTTGAAGGCGTTGCCTTTGTTGGTGAGTCTGAAACAGGCCATGCGGTTGTGCTTGATGGTGCACCAGAAAATGGTGGCCGCAATATTGGCATGCGCCCAATGGAAATGCTGCTGATAGGCATGGGTGCTTGTACCTCATTTGATGTGGTGACTATACTAAAAAAATCACGCCAGCCTATTGTAGATTGCGTGGCAGAAATAGATGCGACGCGTGCCGATGAAGTGCCTAAGGTGTTTACCAAAATTCATGTGCATTTTGTCATTACTGGTAATAATCTAAATGAAACCCAAGTTGAACGTGCAGTCAAATTATCAGCCGAAAAATATTGCTCAGCATCGATTATGTTGAGTAAAAGTGTAGAAATTACCCATGGTTATGAGATAAAAGCTGTGACAAATGCATAAGCTTGATTCTACCAAATCTAATACAGCCCTCACCGAAAAGCCAAGCGGCATGCTGGGTATACGCCATGTGGCCTTGTTTGTAAAAGAGCTAGAAACAGCGGTAGATTTTTATACGCGCGTAATGGGCATGGTTATTGAGTGGCAGCCCGACTCAGATAATGTGTATTTAACTAACCAAGGTGATGTATTTGCGTTGCACCGGGTAGATTATGTGCCGCAAGCGCAACAGCGGCTTGATCATATTGGGTTTGTGTTAAAAACAGCCCAAGATGTTGATAACTGGCATGCGTATTTTGTAACCAGTGGTGTAAAAATTACTGAGGCACCAAAAACACATCGCGATGGTTCGCGCGGTTTTTATTGTTTAGATGCTGTGGGGCATTTGTTAGAGCTGATTTATCATCCGCCCATTTCTAACAAGCACTAATCACAAATTTGCTGCTTGTTAAATCGTAACTACTATTACATTAAGCGGTTCTTCATTTTCTAACACATACAATAGTCTATCAACGTTTGGATGTTTACCAGGGCAGTTTTCAGCGTCTTCGGTATGTTCTGCATAAAGCGCTAATCCTTCAACGGCAGCATCTAAAGTGATGCCACCATACATTTTAAATAAGTGGTTAAACACTTTAACCGAGCCTTGGCTGCCAGGTTTGTTTTCAATTACGCCTGCGGGTTTGCCATTTTCATAAAACAGTTCAATGCGCTTAACGTCTTCTGCGTTGTCGAGCGTTAATAAAACCTCACTAAATTTTTGCATTTTCTGATACCAGTTTCATCATTAAGTGTTACACATAATATGCGGTTGTTGTCATTATTTTAGAAGCGAACTTCATGCCAGCTTTTATTGGGGCAGGTAAATCTGCGGCGCCCAGCTGCTTTGCTTCATCGGCATGTTCAGCTTCATCTTGCTGCATCTGACTAACAATTGTACGCGTTTTAATGTCTGCACTATTTAATTTATTTAAATGATTTTTTAAGTGTGTTGATACTTGGTTTTCTGTCTCAGCCAAAAATCCTAAGTTCCATTTATCACCCAATGCGCCAGCCACAGCACCCAAAGTAAAACTACCTACATACCAAACAGGATTAAGCCAGCTTTTGCGCCCACCCAGCTCGGAGATACGGCTTTCACACCAAGCCAGATGGTCGGTTTCTTCACGTGCGGCCTCTTGTAAAGCGCACACTATTTGTGGGTTACGCGATGTGAGTGTTTGCCCACTGTACAATGCTTGTGCACAAACTTCGCCCACATGGTTAACGCGCATTAGCGCGGCGGCTTGTTGTTTGTCGGCATCGTTTAAACTTGCCTCGCTTACGTTTATATCTGGCCGAGTTCTGCCCGCATTAGCCTGCGCAAACACAGTACGTAAACCCGTATCAAAAGTACTAATTAATTTATCTATATTCATCATTTAAGTTTAGTCTAATCTTCCAGTAAAGCCCATTTGTTTTGCAATAATAGATACAGGATGTAGCACCTTTACAGCTATATCTTGTTCACGTAAACCAGCGGCAATATGTAGCACACAACCAATATTAGAAGTGGCTAGCAGCTTGGTATTGGTTTTTTTAACAGCACTAATTTTGTCGCTTAATAGCGTATCGGCCATGCTGGGTTGGCTAAGCATATAAGCACCTGCACCACCGCAGCATTGTGCGTTGCCACTTAAGTTAGCAATATTAGCTTGCGGTATTTTTTTTAGTAGCTCAACCACAGCAGTATGCGTTTTTTGCACGTTTCTTAAAGTGCAAGGCTCGTGCACCAATATTTCGTTCATCGCTTCATCTGCCAGCGGCTTAAGTTTAATATCTTGCCAATCGCATTGGTTTAAAAATGCACTAATATCTTGAACATTTAATTCAGAGTAATCATGCAGCCCAGCGCCACAGCCACTTGCAACCGTGAGCACTGGCAGGGTTTTGTTAAATGCGCTGTCGTTTGTTGCTATGTTTTGTGTGGCTAAATTTGTATTGCCAAGCTGGCGTGCTAGGCCACCACAACAAGTTTGTGCTTTGGGTATAAGCACGTCAAAACCTAACTGGTTAAGCACATATACGCTAGCGCGTAATGTATCGGTATCAAACGTGTTGCTAATGCAGCCCAAAAATAAACTGACCTCACCTTTTTTAGTTTGTTTGGTTTTATAAAGCGCACGCCAAGTTTGCAATACAGGCATTGGCGGCAACAAAGAGATTGGCTTTTTAAGCGCAGGTATTTGTTTTAAAGCGCTTAATAGTTTTAACTTTTGTGCCAGCTTTAATAGCATGCCCACAAGCCGCATGTATACTGGGCTACAGGCCAGGTGACTTAATACAATGTTGCTAAGATTAGCGCTTTTGGTATTAGGTAATTGGGCAATATTGGCGCGAGCACTGTCTATTAATGCGCCATATTGCACACCATTTGGGCAGGCAGTTTCGCAATTACGGCAGCTTAAACAACCATCAATATGCGCTTGATAACGCGCATTTGCAGGCAAAATATCACGCGTGACAGCGCTTATAAGTTGAATACGGCCACGTGGAGAATCTGCTTCTGAACCCGTTTTATAATAAGTAGGGCAGTGCGGCAAACATAAGCCGCAGGCTACACAGCGATCTGCTTCGGCAATAATTTGTTGGGTATTTAACATGTCACTATCTTAAACTATTTGCTTAAAACTAATTGCTTAAAGCGTGCGCACAAAAGCATATGCGTATAAAAAAAGCCCTGTTGCTAGCTAATAATACAGTAGCTATACAACAGGGCTAAAATTAAATTAACTAATTATTTTTTAAGCTCTGCTGGTTTTGTTTCAGCTGGCTTTGCGTCAACTGCTTTAACTTCAGTTACTTTTATTTCAGGTGCTTTTTGTACAGGCAAGCCTTTTAAGTAATTCATGGCTTGTAAAAACTGAAAGTCATCTTTACTTGCAGGCTCAATTGGGCCTTTTTGCTCAGCATACTTTTTCTCGTTCACTTTATCTTTTGCGGCGGCTTCTTTAGCTGCGTCTTTTACTTTAGCTGCCTCGGCTGCTTCAGCGGCGTCTTTAGGGTTAGATAAATGTTTGGCTAAATCTGCCTCGTGCACATTGTTAGATTGGTCGAAACCATCTTCAACAATTACATCTGGCACAATACCTTTAGCCTGAATAGAGCGGCCTTTAGGGGTGAAATAACGTGCGGTAGTTAATTTAATGGCACTGCCGTTGTTCATTGGCAAAATTGTTTGCACAGAACCTTTACCAAAACTTTGAATACCCATAACAGTTGCCCGTTTGTGATCTTGCAAGGCACCTGCCACAATTTCAGAAGCAGATGCAGAGCCTGCATTTACCAGCACCACAATTGGCGTTTTTTTGTAATCAGCAGGTACATCTTTTAAATAATCTACTTTGCCACGACGTGCATAATCTTGTGGAGTGGCATTTAATTTCATTTTGGCGTCAGCGGTGCGGCCTTCGGTGTAAACCACTAAATCATTTTTTGGTAAAAACGCAGCCGATACGCCAACTGCCGCATCTAACAAACCGCCTGGGTTATTACGTAAATCTAGTACTAAACCTTTAAATGGGCCTTTGTTTTGCGTTTGCAAAGCTAATAATGCTTTAGCTAAATCTTCACCAGTATGTTCTTGAAACTGTGTAATGCGCACATAGCCATAACCAGGCTCAATGTATTTATTTTTAACGCTTTGCGATTTAATAATTGCGCGAGTTAGTGTAAATATAAGTGGTTTAGCCTCGCCTTTACGCAACACAGTTAGCACAATAGGCGTATCTGGTTTACCGCGCATTTTTTTAACCGCATCATTAAGCGTAATGCCGCGCACTTGTGTTTCATCTAATTTAGAAATTAAATCGCCACTTTTTAAACCCGCTTTGTACGCTGGGCTGTCTTCAATGGGTGTGACTACTTTTACTAAGCCGTCTTCCATGGCTACTTCAATGCCTAAGCCACCAAACTCGCCTTGCGTGCCAGCTTGCAAATCTTTATAACCATCCGCATCCATAAATGTTGAGTGCGGGTCTAAGCCAGCTAGCATGCCAGTTAAAGCTTCGTTAATCAGTTTTTTATCTTCTACAGGCTCAACATAGTCACTTTTAACTTTGCCAAATACTTCAGCAAAAACGCGCAAATCATCTAGCGGCAGTTGCGATGTCATTGCAGTTTTTTCGGCAAGCGCAGGAAAATTTAGGCTAATTAATACACCCACTAAAACGCCAGAACCGATTAAACCAATTTTTTCAAATGAAGACCGCATGTAAACCCTTTTCACATATAAAATTATTTATTACGCTTTATTACATTAATACATCAAAACATTCATTACTTTTTACGTATTGCTACATTATTTAGCAAGTATTGCTATTCTATGAGCTTACAATAAAACAATAGGTTCATTTTGCGCTATTTCAAGTGCCTTGAATAGCAAGAATAGTAAAATTTGACAAATTACGAGGCAATAAATGCTGCAAAATTCGGTAACACATCCTTTATTAAACCAAGTATCTATAACGTATTGCACACAATGTCGTTGGCTGTTGCGTGCAGCTTGGTTGGCACAAGAGCTGTTAACTACTTTTGAATCCGATTTAAATGCAGTAAGCCTGCAGCCTGGTACAGGTGGCATATTTGAAGTGCGCCTAAATGACACCATAATATTTAACCGTAAAGACCACGGCCGCTTTCCAGAATCTAAAGAACTTAAGCAGTTAATTCGCGATGTTATCTCTCCAGAGCGTGCGCTCGGCCATAGCGATAAATAAGGCCAATCTAGCTGATAGTGACAATGCGAACTATTTGCAATTCTGCAAGGCTTTTTTAATTACTATACACTGCGCTTCATTGAGTTAATCACTCAACTTTATATGAGTTAAAGTGTCAGTAAAAGGAGAACAAAATGGCTGCAGATCACGGTGTTGATACCCCAGTAACAAAAGCGTTAAACACAATTTTAGAATTAGAACTTGCAGGTGTAGTGCGTTATACACATTATGCGTTAATGGTATTTGGCTATAACCGTATTCCTATTGTTTCTTGGTTGCGTGAACAAGCAGCTGAATCACTAACGCATGCCGATAAAGCAGGTGAATTAATTACCCATTTGGGTGGCCATCCATCATTATCAATTGGCCCTTTGCTAGAAACGCACAACCACGATATTGGTGATATATTGCGCGAATCTATGGCGCATGAAACGCTAGCATTAAATGCTTACAAAGCCTTGTTGAAATTGGTTGAGGGCGATTCTGTGATGCTAGAAGAATATGCGCGCGAGATGATTTATCAAGAAGAATTGCATTCTGGTGAAGTAGATAAAATGCTACGTAAACCTGGCGATTTAGCTAAATTTCACGCTTAATACGATTTCAATTAAAAAGGCTACCTAGGTGGCCTTTTTAATTTGTGTAGCTAGCGAGAAGATTTCTCTACTTCTTTTTCTAGCCGCTGTGCGCCATTAAAACGGCTGGCCCAATAACCTTCTTGCAAGCTTTCTACCCGCACCACCTTGCCTGTGCTGGGGGCATGAATAAACTTGTTATTACCAATATAAATTCCCACATGCGAAAAAGCTGTTTTTAAGGTGTTAAAAAATACTAAATCGCCTGGTTGTAAATCTTCTTTTTTAACAGTTTTACCAATTTGGCTAATGGCACGCGCGGTGGGTGGCAGACTTAAGTTAGTCGCTTGGCTAAACACATAGCGCACAAAGCCACTACAATCGAAACCAGTAGCAGGCGAGCTGCCACCATATTTATATTTAATACCCGTTAAGCTTAGCGCGTTAATTAGCACATCTTGTGCTTTGTTTTGCCAGTTACTGCTAGGCCAATTGCTTGTTGGCCAGCTGGTGCTTTGCCCAATCACGTTTTTTGATGTGTTGGCACTATTAGTTTGTTCTGATTCATCTGCGCTATATAAAGTGACGCCAGCAGCATTTTCAGACAACACTTCTTCGGCATGAGCCAGCATGCTTAAAAAGAAACTTAAAATTAATATTAAAATTTTCATCAGTATAAAAATATAAAGCCTGCCTTAATAACAAGGCAGGCCAAAATAGCCACTATTTACTTAGCCATTGCGCTTTTAATTAAGCCAACAATCACTAATAATACGCCACCACCTACACCACCACCAGCTACTTGGCTAATAATAGCACCAATATCCATGCCGCCTGCAGCACCAGCAGCTGCCGCTCCACCCATGCCCAGCATGCTTAGTAATTGGCCACCTAACGCGCCACCCAGTACACCTACTAAAGAGTTGCCCGCTGTACCTAAACTTGCATTTTTAAGTAAACCACCCGCCACATTGCCACCTACTGCACCACTTATCAATTGAATAATTAGACCTAAATCCATACATCCTCCCTAAAGATATAACAGAATTAACGTATCAATCAAAACTTTACAGCATGGTTACCGTAACAGGGTATTTGCCTCATGACAACAGTTTTATAAAAAAATGCCACACTCAGTTTAGAGTGTGGCATTGAGTAAAACAACAATTTTGACTAAATTTTTGGTCTGACGTAGCTTAAGCTTGCTTGTTTTTACGGCGTGTTGCAGCACCAATTAAACCCAAGCCAGCGATTAACATGGCATAAGTTTCTGGCTCTGGCACAGGCGCAACAGTTAGGCCGTTAATAGTACCTACAAATTCACCGGTTTTAGTTGCAGCACCTGTGGCTAAATTAATGCTTGTTAGTACTGATTTGCCAGTACCGTCATCCATTAAAAATGATGAGTAAGCGATACCGCTTGAGCTTATATCAAGGCCATTTGCTCTAAGAATTTCATGACCAAGTGCACCTACTTTAGTAATAACGGGTGTATTAAAGGCACCCGTTGCTACAAAAAGCTCATCTGTAATGCTATTAATGTAATACAAAGAAGTGGCGCTAGCTTTAACAGCAGGGTTGCTGTTTGTATATGAAACACCTGTATAGCCAGCCCCAATCATATGTGATGGAGTAGCCGCGCCTGTATTATTTAAAAAGTTAGTTACCACGCCATTGTTAGCATTAATAGCGAAGTTTTGACCGTTAGAGCTTACCAAGCGTAATGATGTGGTACCAAGGGCTTCGTTAACTGGGTTAAAGTCTAAGCCATATCCATTAGCAGAACTAATAATATTATTGCTTAAGGCCGCTACAAAAGAGCTGTTACCAGTTACTGCATCTAATGTATAAATTTCGTTACTGGTTGTAACGCCATACACGGTATTGTTTGATGGGCGTAAATCAATACCAATAAAAGTTTTACCAGCCGCTGCACCAATAATATTATTAAATATAGCACCAGCTGCATTACTGCTATCAAAAATACTAATTTGATTATTACTGTTAAGGGCGACCAAGCTTTCAGCAGAAGCGGCACTTGCAAATACTGATAGCGCAGCAGCTACTGTTACACCTAGAGTCTTTCGTAATTTAAAAACGTTCATTCGAATCTCCACTGAAAATTAAAAAACAAAAAATTAAAAACAAGAAATTAATAATTAAAAAAATACTAATCATGTGCACAAAATTTGCGACTAATAAATTTTTTTAATAACCTGATTAATCAGGTTATTAACCTATACGAATGAAAAGTGTTTTTAGATTCAAATTGTTTTTAAAAATTAAATTTAAAAATCCGCAACGCTATTAGCCGGTTTTACGTATAAAATTGAAACAGAACAAATTTTTTACTTAAAACAGTAGTGCATTAACTTTTCATGCGCTCACTTTATCTTAGCAACATGACATCATGATTCACTTATCTATAGTCTTAGTTAGTCCTAATGGGCTGCAATGTCAGCGTTAAATGAATTTTTTATTTCAAATGGCGCATTAGCAGATAGTATTGACGGCTATCGCGAAAGACCGCAGCAGCTAGAAATGGCGCTGGCGATTGAAAATGCCATCAAAAATAATAAACAACTGATAGCAGAGGCGGGCACAGGCACAGGCAAAACTTTTGCCTATCTTGTGCCTGCGTTATTATCTGGCGGCAAAGTGATTATTTCTACAGGTACTAAAACCCTGCAAGATCAATTATTTAATCGCGACCTGCCAAACGTGAGAGACGCCTTAAAAGTGCCTGTGAGCGTTGCTATGCTTAAAGGCCGCGCCAATTATGTGTGCCATTATCATTTAGAAGCTGCCGCGCAAAGTGGCCGTTTTGCATCGCGCGAGGATGCGAAATACGTACATTTAATCAAAAATTTTGTAGAAAGCAGTAAAACGGGCGATAAAGCCGAGCTAGTGGATGTGCCAGAAAATGCCACAATTTGGCTTAATGTCACCAGCACGCGCGATAACTGTTTAGGCCAAGATTGCAGTTTTTATAAAGAATGCTTTGTGATGGAAGCGCGTAAAAAAGCATTGGCGGCCGATGTGGTGGTAGTGAATCATCACCTATTTTTTGCCGATGTGATGTTACGCGATGAAGGCGTGGCAGAGCTTTTGCCTAGTGCCAACACCGTTATTTTTGATGAAGCGCATCAATTGCCCGAAGTAGCAGGCTTGTTTTTTGGTGAAGATATATCTACCAGCCAATTAGTAGAGTTGTGCCGAGATAGTTTGACCGCGCACTTAACCTTGGCCAAAGACTGTGTTGAGCTTGGCAAGGCGATTCCTGCATTAGAAAAAGCCTGCAAAGATTTTAGGCTAATATTCGCATTTGAGGGCTCGCGGCTACCAGTGAACAAAGCCTTAGCATTAAAAGGCTTTGAGTCAGCATTTAGTGACATGCAAGCCATGTTAAAACATTTAAATAAAGTACTTGAGAGCCAAGCAGCGCGAGACCCTTTGCTAGAAAAGTGCTGGCAGCGTGGCGAAGCCTTGGGCGACCAGCTTAAAAGTTGGTTTAAAGCCAGCAATCCTAACTTGGTGCGCTGGGTAGAGGTGTTTACGCAAAGTGTGCAATTACACGCCACACCGCTAAGTGTGGCCGATGGCTTTAGTAAACAGCTAAACGCGCAACCACGCGCTTGGATATTTACCAGCGCCACGCTAGCGGTAAAAAGTGATTTTAGCCATTACATTGCACAAATGGGCTTGCAAGATGCCGCTACAGGATTTTGGGAAAGCCCTTTTAACTATGCCCTGCAAGCCTTATTATATGCGCCTTCTGGCATGCCAGATCCAAACAGTTCTGGCTACACTGCGGCGGTTGCGGCGGTTGCATTGCCTGTGATTCAAGCCAGCCAAGGTCGCGCGTTTGTATTGTGTACTAGCTTGCGCGCAATGCGCGAGGTGCATGCTTTACTTAAAGACGCATTTAGCGAAAATGGCATGGAATACCCATTATTATTGCAAGGCGAAAGCACGCGCACCGAATTACTTGATAGATTTCGTGCCCATGGTAACGCCGTATTAGTTGGCTCACAAAGCTTTTGGGAAGGCGTCGATGTGCGCGGCGAAGCATTAAGCGTGGTAATTATCGACAAACTGCCATTCGCCCC